>NZ_JAKRFU010000013.1:0-244571 GCF_022347845.1 Pseudoalteromonas sp. McH1-42
ATCTTCTATTTCAACATCTTTTATTTCTTCTAATGTTGCCCGGCCTTCTACAATGTCGACCATACCCGGAATGGTCATCACCTCCACAGGCAAGTTTTCCAGTTGCGCCAGGATCTCTTTGCGCCGTGAACGAGATTCGCTAGGCATAGCCAGTAAGATTTTTTTGACCCTGTTACGTTCGATTAAACTGAAAATCCCCTCAAAAGCAATCACCGGGATCCCTTGTAAGATAGCACCATGTTTAGACGGGTCATCATCTATAAATGCACTGACATAATACTCTTCACCCGCCGCAATTGCTGGAGCTAACTGCCGCCCTGCCGAGCCTGCGCCATAAACCACAACCGGTGTTTTATTGACGGTCGCCAAACGGCTCACCATCGCACGCACCGCAATGCGTGAACCGCCCACAGACAGAATTAATAACCAGGCATAGATCAATGGCATGGTGCGGGGAATGGTCACATGGGTGAAGAATGATGCCATCACCAGCGCCACGGTACTTATCACAGTCCCAACTATCACCGCGCCGACAGCATGTGCGCCGACATAACGAAGCACAGCACGATACAAGCCAACATTAATAAACGCGAACAAACTTACGGGCAGTAACAAACTCAGCAACAACCAGTTTTCCATTGCAAAAAAAGGCGAAAAACTATCAAGCCTGACGACAAGAGCCAGCCAAAATGCACTGAAAATAAAAACGGAGTCTAATAGAAGTGTGAGCGCACGCTTTTTTGAGCGAGATGCATTAAGAAGAGAACGGAACCAACTATCCACTGTAAATCCTTGAGCTAACGAAGTTCAATCACAACAGTGATTGAGATACAAACAACAGGTATACACAATTATCTAACATCTGTCATTTTAGATTTGTTCATAATGGTCGTGCAAATACTTTAACAAAATTGCTTTCACAACCCCATATAACCGTTGTACTACATCTTTTGCCGGCTTTGCTATGGAAAGTATCTTCGAATTGCTACACACTTTCCTGCCAGCTATTATAGTCAACATTATCATAAATAAGCCAAAAACCACTCTGGCTAAGTACCTTCTGGCACTACCTATCTAGTTACGCAAACTGACAATTTTACGTTGACCTTATAGTCGCACCCAGCAGGTCAAAAATTTGGTTTATCAAAAGCGCCGAATTATTGCGATTTTCTGTTCAAAAACCATCCCATCACGAAAAACTACTTACCTATAAGTACACCAATTTGGTTGATGTACAAGTTGCCCCAAATACCTAAATCAAGTACTTGGTTTTAAGTCTGTAATGTTTCCAGGAATCGTGTTCGCCATTAGCAATACAGCACATTGGAACCAACAACAATTCTGAAGCAGTTTTTTGACAGATTTAAGACAGGTTATCAGCTTATGATCATTTAGCATGGCACTTGCTCCCTGTTCGCCACAATTTATTTCGACATCCCAGTCTGTTTGGACGCAATCATCTACAGATGATAACGCTTACGAGTTAAGCTACATAGCAAGATTATGCCAATAGCCCTCTACCTAAGTGGTAATAAATGCTATGCTACGAACGCCTTCATCATTATGTATGATACCACATTCCCGCCTTCGCATTCACCCTTTTAAAATCCCATTATTTCATGGTGTTATCTATCATAGATACAACACAGCAATTGCATGTAACAACCGAAGCATCCGGTTATTACATGCTGAGCGCGGAACCCGCTCTAGCACTAGTGCAAAGCTATTTGACAGCTCAGCACTAGTCTAGGACTCATAAGCTAGCCAACTACACTCAATTGCTTAACAGTGAGTGGCAAATACGCTTAATATTATCCGTCGCTTTTCCTTCATAAATATCGAGCGAAGAAACTTGTTCTGCAGATTTTAATACCTCATCAAGTGCCGCAGGCAATTCATCCGCTGTTTGCACCCCAACTGACATTGCGAGCTTCTCGTAAGATGCAACGACGCGATAAACGGTGTTCTCTAGGGTAATCAATTGAGCACCCAGTAGAACCCCCTCCAGACCAACTGTACTCACTGCTGTGATGACAATATCAGTATGCATAAGCAATTCATGCAAATCTTCACTCGGCGGTGACACTTTAACATTTGAACATTCTGAATAATCAATATTAAAGTTAGGATGGCCTCTGAAGGTCATAGAGATTGACTCTTTGCCAGCCAATTGATTGAGCACTTTCCTGACATCATGTTCAAGCTCAGGATCAGCTGTAACCTCTGGAAACTTTGGATGTGAAGCCGGAAGCGGCACATCAGCATACAATATGTTGACTGTACTTCTATTGCGTTTGTTGTTCTGCCACTCCGCCTTTCTGAGCTTCAGTGAGTCAAAAACTGGAGAGCCAGTGACGACCACGTCTTGCTCCGAAAATGCACTGGCATCGACAAGCTCTTTTTTCATCGCTTCATTAATTACGCAGATCTTAGATGCAACTTGTTGTTTGGCAACATCTAAGACACCGCCACCAATCCACAAGTTGTCAGCGACACAGACCGAAGGAATACCGCGTTGTTTTGCAACAAAAAGTGCGGCTCTTTCCGACCGTGGAGAGTTTGTTGCAACAACCAAGTCCGGCTTGATCACATCGAACACCCCTCCCATGAATCTTGTCGGAAAAAAACACCCTCTACCTTCTTGTTGGTATTTCTCTCTGCCTTTAGCGTCGCCATGCTCCATGAGCAACTCTTGAAAATTCACGCCCATATAGGCAATCGTTTCATCTAGATCTAAAGCATTCATGTTTGCAGACAGTTCCTTCCCCAATCTAGCGGCTTCAGAACCGATAAGCTCAGGAAAGTCAGAATATGAGAGGAAAGGAATCCCTTCCTCCTTGAGATATTCTCGTGCGCTGGTGAAGGCTAAAATCGCAACATCAAAATCATTTGTTAATGTAGGGTACAAATGCTTTATAATCTTGACGTGGCCTCCGCCATAACACACCAATAATATCTTTTTTTTCATTAGTCTAAGAACCTTCTACACCACAGTTCAAACGCCATCAACGCCCTTATTTCTCGTGTGTTGTTTTCCCGGTCATTCACATGGTCTTCAAACAAACGCGCGACAAAGTCATAGTTAAAGAAACCACGAGCTTGCGTTCTTGGACTAATTAACAAATCTACACACAAGTCTTTCAATGTCGTTTTAAACCAATCACCGATAGGCACCGTAAACATTTGTTTCTTCCTGTACGCCAGGTCCGTTCCTATCAGGTCTTCGACCGCTTTCTTGTAGATGTACTTTGTTTCGGAGTTTCTGAGCTTGAGCTCACCAGGCATGCTAAAAGCAAGCTCAATCAATCTATAGTCCAAAAACGGGGCGCGATTTTCAATTGAAACAGCCATACCCGTTCTGTCTGGTTTCACCAGGTTATTACCAGAAAGAAGTAGCTGAGTATCAATATAAAGTGCCTTATTAATATCATCCATATGCTGTACGTCAGAAAGCAGCGGCTCAAGCCTCTCTTTTACAACTTCTGAACGCAAATTAGATCTATACTCGTCAGTCAGTAACTGATCTAGTTTGTCTTTCGGAAATAACGTCAGCTGTTTGTGATAATCAGCATCGAAATTATGTGCTCTATTGTCTTTAAAGAAGTGCAGGTATTTATCATAGCCAGCAAACAGTTCATCGGCACCATCACCCGTCAGCACCATTTTCACATCAGCGGCAGCCATTTCTGCCACCTTATATGTAGGCATAAATGATACGTCACCATGAGGTTGGTCACAGTGATAAAGTACCTTTTCCCACAGATCCAACATATTAGGATCTACTTTCTTCAAATGATGCTCTGTAGAGAAACGAACTGCCGCCTCCTCTGCATACGGAGACTCATCGTACTTTTTATCATCAAAACCAATACTATAGGTTTTTACAGGCTCACTAAGGTGCTTTGCCATCAGGCCAACAACACTACTTGAGTCAACCCCGCCGGACAAAAACGCACCGAAAGGTACGTCTGCACGTAATCTGATCCGAACAGCATCATCAAGAATGGTGTTAAACTCAGAGATCCACTCTTGCTCTGTTTTGTTTTGAGTTTCTACTTTACTCAAATCCCACCACTTCTTCGAAGAAATGCCTTGCTCGTTTATTTCTAGGTAAGAACCGGTTTCAACATGGAATATGTTTTCGAAGATAGTTCTGGGCTGCGGAATATAGTTAAACGAGAAGAATTCCTCAATTGCTTGTGAGCAAACAGGCGGTTTATCAATAACCTTCAGTATCGATTTAATTTCAGACGAGAATACTAAACTGTTGCCATCATAGAAATAGTGCAACGGCTTTTCACCCACCCTATCTCTAATTAAATACATTGTATTTTTATTTTTATCAAAAATAGAAATGGCGAACATACCATTGAGCTTGGAAATGCCGTCTATCCCATCACGCTCATAAAGTCGTAAAATAACTTCAGTATCGCAGTGAGTTTTACACTCAAAGCCCTGCTCGCTTAATTCATCGGCCAACTCTACGTGGTTAAAGATTTCACCATTTTGAACAACAACGATATTGCCACAGTCAGAAACAAAAGGCTGCTGACCATGCTCAATATCTAGGATCGCAAGCCTTTGGTTACCCAATGATAATTTAGGGGTAAAGTAGATTCCCTGGCCATCTGGACCTCGATGTGAGATGGCTTGCCCCATAGACTCAATTTGGTGCTCTGAATATTCTACATTTGAGAAGCTGTAGTGCCCAAAGATACCGCACATACTCAATATCCGCCTTTTACAATAACTTGTTTAACTGTTAACAGAACCAATTTGATATCCAAAATCAAATTAGAACGCTTTGCGTAATCTAGATCTAGCTCTAGCCTTTGTTGCATCGTTGCGCTTGATCTGTACATGACCTGTGCCAACCCGGTTATACCAGGTTTTACTGAATTTCTTAGCTGCCAGTCCTCGGCTGTATACTCCTTGACCTGTTGTGGGACATTTGGTCTCGGCCCAACAACACTCATATCTCCTTTAAGCACATTTAGTAACTGAGGCAGTTCATCAATACTGGTTCGTCTAATAAACTTGCCAATTTTAGTAATGCGGGGATCCCCTACTTGGGTTGAGTAACCACCTATCTTATCTGCGTTCGCAACCATAGAACGAAATTTGTACAACTTAAACGTCTTACCATTTAATCCGACCCTGTCCTGTAAATAGAACGCAGAACCACCGTCTTTTTTGATGAGAACCGCCGTAATAATGAATACAGGGAATAAAAGTACAAGGCCAATTAAGGAAGAAACTAAATCGAATAATCTTTTCACTTTTCCACCTAGCCCACAATTGCTCGAACGTTACGACAAAAAGTGTCGTGGAGCTGATTCAAACTTGTCTTATCACTGGACAACAGCTTGTCTCTGGCTGCATTCAGTGCCTTAAACTCTTCACTAAATTTATCAAGGCATAGTTCCCCATCAGTTCCCAGTGAAATCTGCTGATGAAATGCTCTGGAAAGAATTACGCCGCGAGACCCCAGTCTAACATGCTCAGCCATAACCAGTTCTCCGTCAACTTCCCCGGATCCTACCCTTGCAATTCCACCGATACCAAATGGCTTCTTAAACCCGGCAAGCCGTTGCTCCAGATATCCACTTTCAAGCAACTGAAACATGAACTTTAAGCCCATCTCTAAATGCAGGTCATTCAATCCAATATGGACCTCATCTACATATTCACAGTCATCAAGTTCTTGCAAAATATTCGAGGCATCAATGGTCTCAACCAATGGGATAAACTTCGCTCGCCCAGCAATCAACTTACCAACACTTTCAATTTCCGACATTGACTTAAACATTGGCAGCATGATGATATCAGCGCCACGGTTAATCACTTCCTCGATTTCTTCAGCAGAACCACTGAAGTAAGGATTTATTCTCACCAAAAGTTCAGAGTTCTTCAATGCTGCCTTGACCGCAGAAACATCTGCAAGAGAATGATGACTGATAACCGTATCAAGATGGCCTTGCCTGGCATTTTTGCCGTTGATCTCAAGATCGACAAAAATCCGATCAACACCACAAGTATCTAACCCAGCTGCGATAACAGGATTGTTTGTTATCATCAAATATTTAAAACTATTATCCATCTTCCCTATAAGCCTTTTCTATTCTGTCACACACTTTTTCTGAGGTAAGTTGCTCTAACACGAAGTTATACGCGTTACTTTCTCTTTCTCTCATCATAGAGGGGTTATTTGACAAATATTCGATTTCTGACACCAGTGAATCTATATCATTAGGCTCGAACACTTTCCCCGCTTTTCCGTCGTTGGTCAGCTCTTTCAGGCCACTGATATCACTACCAATCCAGGTTTTTCCTAAGGCCATTGCTTCAACAATTGCATTTGGGAAAAGCTCGCCTTTAACTGAAGGTTGTGTGTAAAGATCGAAAGCCATATGATATGTTTCCGACTTCATTACTCGTCCTACAAAAACCACATGTTCCGCAACATTTAACTCATCTGCAAGTGCTTGCACACGCTCAAAATCTGCTCCATGCCCAACTAACATCAACTTATATTTACTGTCTTTTTCAAGCAGCTTAGCTAGTACTCTGACTAGCACGTCTTGTCCCTTCCAACCGGAAAACGCACCAACATGGCCTATTAAAAAGTCAGAAGGTTTAATGTTGTATTCGGCTCTGACCTTTTCTTTTGACAGTGAATTCTTATCAAAAATATTTAGATCGGCACCATTGAAAGTAACACTGATTTTCTTAGGATCTGCACCGACTCTAATCAGTTCTTTTCTCGCAAATTCGCAAACTGCGAGAAGCTTAGCTGGGTAGATCTTATATATCCAGTTTCTATATTGATGCGAAGGTCTTAGCTCAATTCCTCTCACACTTCTCACAATAGTGACTTTTCGACCAGCTAATAATGAAGCAAAGTATGCAATAAAACTACATGCTCCATTGTGTGTATGAACAACATTTATATTATTATCCTTAATAATATTCTTTATGTGGCTAACAGACTTAAAAAAGGATCCAATACCGCGTTCTAATCTAGCTAAACTAGGCACCTCAATAAATTCAAATCCATTTTCCTTTATTATATCATCCATATACCCCTTAGCGCCGGCAAAATAAGACTCATAACCTCTTTCTCGGAATTGGAGTGCGATTTTTAGAGGTTGAGTACCTGGACCATTATCTAAGTACTCGGATCTCATATGCAATACGTTCATACATCCTCATTATTTGATTATATTATTCATAAATACCGAGTAAGAATACAAGGTAAATATTCTCACTGAATGCGACTCATTGCCACTATCAAACTCTTTAAAAAGATTCGATAAGCTTTCTTTACTAATAAACTTGCTGATAAACTGACAAGAGAGTAAGTGCTTTCTTACCTTAGAGCCAAAATCACTAGAACACCAACTAGACAATGGTACTCTAAAGCCCTGCTTTTTATTTTTATACACTTCATTAGATATGTAATCAGAAAGCAACTCCCTTAGAGGGGTTTTGCCCGCACCTTTTTCGATGCAGTTTTCGGGATTATAAAACATTCTAGAAAAGTTGTACAATTCTAAGTCTAATAGTGGCACACGCCCTTCCATACTTGCAGCCATCGTAATCCGATCGCTTTTCTGTAATAACTTTCTGGAAAGGAAATTTCTTAATTCAAAACCATGAAGCTGCGATACACTCGACAGGCTTTGTTGAGTATATAAGTTATCTTTTAGATAATTATCATAGTGCGTAAATGGACCATAACTAATCCCATCCGGATAAGCCAGTTTAAGAAAAGTTGCTACTTTCTTAGAAAAATTACTTTTACTGCTTTCAAAAAACCTAACCAAATTACTGTATAAACCTGACTTAAACACTAACTTTGGTAGGAGTTTTTCCGACAGCAACTTATGGTTCCAATACTTATGATGTGTGTAACCATAAAAAAGTTCATCGCCTCCGTCACCTAACAAGCATACTTTATAAGAATCACTTGCCTTCCTACTCAGTGCTAATAAAGGAATGGTCGCGAAATCACTGATTGGCTCATCCAACGACAGTAAAGCTTCTTCAAATAAGCTCTCCAAGTTCTCAGGATCAATCTTCACGATTTCAAGATCAATACCTAAATCCTCAGCAACGAGTTTAGCTTGAGAGCTTTCGTCGATATCGCCTTCATCAAACGCCAGGCAAAATGCTTTAATTTTCTTCGTTTTGCTGACTATACTGGCAACCAAGGATGAGTCTATCCCTCCACTTAAGAATAAACACACATCAACATCTGCATGTAACTGCCTTTCGACTGAAGACTCAACAACATCTTTAAGGCTATCTTTTTCAGAGAAAGTGGAGTTATAGACAATGCTACCCTGAGATTTCTCACTTGATAACCTTATCCAGGAGCCGTCCTTAAGCTTCCTAATATTCTTAAAAGGTGTCGTTTGCTCTAAAAACATACCTTGTTGTAGGAAGCCATATGTTGCACTATCGTCAACCTCCAACAGCTCGGGATCCATAGCGTGAATGTACTGCGCTAACGCTGTTAACTCAGAGCTGAAAATAATCAATTCATCATCTTCATAAAGATACAATGACTTGATACCCAATGGGTCAACCGCTAAAGTCAAAGAATTATCACGCTCAGAATGTATAGCAAACGCATACATTCCATTTAAGTCATTAAAGGACTTTTCACCACTAACTTTATATCCTGATAAAATCACTTCGGTATCGCTGTGATTAGAAAAGTTGTAGTCATGACTTGCTCTTAGTTCATTGTGGTTATAGATCTCTCCATTAAAAACGATTGTGTCACTAATATCACTTTTCATTGGTTGGATGCCCGACTCGACATCCACAATACTTAGTCTCAAGTGCCCCAGTAGTGACTTTCGGTCAGAAGAAATAAATAAGCCGTTAGAGTCTGGACCGCGATGGTGTAAAGCCTGGAAAAAGTGTTCAGATACTTTTTCTTCCGTGGCCTGGCTGATAGAACTACTTTTACTGTATAAACCAAATATCCCGCACATAACTACCTACAAGTATTAATTCTTTTCATATTTCAGAGAAACAAATGCACACAAGACAAGTAAGCACACTATCCCTCTAAAAAACGAATAAAATATCGAATCGAACAATGAAAAATAAAATATCGACGAAGAGAAGAACAGCAATAGAGTGCCAATGCATTTATCTATAGCCAATATATTAAAAGAGATCTTTAACAAATAAATTAAAAAGAAACTATAAGCTGCGACACCGAGCAAACCAAGTTCAAGTGTAAACCTTAGAAAGCTTGAGTGAGGATGTGGATAAACATCCAATATATACTTATTTACATACATGGATTCCATTGCCAGATCTAGGTTACCAATCCCAAGACCCAAATAATTCCCTGAAAAAATAAAATCATATGTAAATATATACATACCCAACCTTTCCAAGTTTGAATAGTTGTTTGTTTGGTCAAGGCCAAATGCAGATATAACATAATCTATACTAAAAAAACTAATAACAAAGAAAATCAAGAAAAAAGAAATTAAGTAAATCTTATTCAAAATGCGTTCTTTATCCTTAAACACCGACCCAAATATAACAATAAAAGGCGTTATAATTATAAAGAAGAGTGCACTCCTCGACTCATACAAACTAATCGCATACATGTAAATTATAAAATCAAAAATAATACTATAAGACTTATTTCTCAGATAGAAATAGAGTGAACTGCCCAGACCAGCGAGCACAATAAGCATAGCATCTTCATTTTTACCAAACATGTAAAAGTCGTCGACACCTAAAAATATACTTACGACCTTGAGCAGACACAAAATTATACACGAATAACGTAGGTTATTTAAAAGTAGTGAAGGGTTTCTTATTATTGGCTTACCAGACATAATAAAAACAATAAAGATAAACGACAATATTAAAAACTGAACCAGCTGAGTCATCGCCCTAGCATTAAACACTGAAAAGAAATAGGGTATAAAAAGCAAAGACATAATCAGCAGGAAAAATATTATGTTTTTCCTACTAAAACTAACCTTGTTAAAATTAAAATAATTGAAAAATATTTTAGAGAAGCAAAGTAAAGCCGCAACATATGGATTCAGCAGCATTACAATCGAAAAGATAAAATTTATACCTGTCGTAAAGTAGACTAAGAAACTTGCAATTAAAACAAGAGCAGAAAGAAGCTGTATATTTTCCAATAAGAACATAACTATTTCAACTCAATTAAACTTAAGTAAAAGCGTCTATTCGTTGCAAAAGACAACAAGTAATAAACAATAAAAAACACAATGCAAGAAACAATGAAGTTAATTTCAATGAGGCTAATCAACCACAGAGAACATAACGAAATCACGATATGGAGTGACATTACTTTAGCATCTCCGATACTCACTAACTTAAATCCTTGCCTACTGAGAACGATAACTAATAGTATGCATTGCATAAATGAAATCACAGTCGAGGAGAGTGCAACTCCTTGAAGCCCAAAAAACTCAATAAAAACTGAATTCAATGCATAATTGAGCACCAAGAAGCATACCCCAAAGCTAGTGATAATGTTGGATTTTCCTAAAGAGAACATCACCTTTAACAGCAGTAGATAGATTGATGAAAAGACCACCATAAAAGCATAACCGCTTAAGATCCCACCAACATCTTGTGCTAGATCAGAGCCGTAAATAATAGCCGCAACACCATTCCCTTCAAAATAAAACAAAACCGAGATAGGTAGGCTAAACATCACAATCAGCAACATTAGCTTGTTTGTAATAAAGTTCGCTTTAGTCAGATCATTATCAGACACTAGCCTAGACACTCTGGGGTAGAAAACCGTCAAGATTGCAGCTACAAAGATTGCTCCAAATATTTTCACCAGCCTGTTAGCGTACATAAGGTTAGAAACACCACCTTCAGCAAAGCCACTAGCAAAATACTGGTCAACTAATATATTAATCTCTTCGATGCTTAAGAACGCAATTAGCGGAAGCAACGCAAGCAGCACACTAATATTGCGTTTCCAGTGCCACTTTCTAAGCAAACTATAACGATTGTTGAAATAATATCTTTGACAGCCGTAACACAGCAGCATAGTTAACAGATAAATCGTTGCAAATAGATAAACAGCAAGCTCGTCAGAGATCGCCAGTTCAACGAGGAAATAGATAGCAACTAGTTGAAACGAATTCAGTATTATTGGGTTCAATGTTGATACACTAAACCTTTCGTTAATCTGATTACCCTGGGTAGGCAGTTGGAACAATATTGATAAAACAGGAAGTAGGCAAAATAATTCAAGTAGAACCTGAGTATTTCTCACCAAGACAGGATTGTCACCACTAACCAGTAAGGATGATATATGGCCTGAAAATAAATAGATTCCAAGAGAAATAATTGAAAAAACAAAGATCAAGAACAAGTATATCTCTTTAAAGAAATCGGTTTGCCTTAGCTCTGTTTTTCTCGCAATATATTTTGGTATGAAAACTGTGGATACAGCACCTGAAATTACTACAGTTTCAAAAAACGTGGTAAAAGAAAATGAAAGAAAAAATGCGTCTAGCCAATAACTATTTGGATATGCATTAGCCATCTGTTGAATTCTCAGAAAAGCTACAATTTTACCCAAAAATGTGAATATAAAGGCAATACCAATTGAACGAATCACAAGAGCTACTTAATTTCAAAAAGTTTTTGTCGGAGTTGCCTTAGCCAGAAGGCACCCTCATTATTTTCAGAGATGACATCAAATAAGTCAGTTTCCAGCCCTACTTTTCCAAGTAGGCATGGGGTGAATAGGTTGCTCATTGCTCTTCCTTCACGATTCTTAAATTCGGCAGAAATCATGCATACTTACAGTATCTATAGGCCAGGCTTAACCGATAGTGGGTGTATAGCTGGGTTAATCGGTAGCCACTTTATTTCTTAATAGATACGTTGATTTCATGTATAGCTCTTTGCGCAGTTATGCACAGACAGCTGTTTGCTCCGTATATAATAAGCAATCTATCTTATTAAAGCTCTCTCAGTATTTCGCCAGACTATTTACTACTAAGCACCGAGAAAGCACAACACTCATCACTTTCATACAGCCCATACTAAGGTATGTATCACCATGATTAGCTTTACCTAGTAATAATGTTGGAAGCAGCACCTTTTTATCAGTGCTGCCATTTTACTTAGTCCGGTGTTTTAGGATAGCCACTATCAGTTTAGTACCGTTTCTGAGTCAATACTCATCATAGACCCTTACTGACATCAATACGGCTTTATATGTTACTTATCCGATTTATATTCGTAGTTATAGTAACCATAATAGCCGTAAGCATTGCTGGCTTTTTTGACTACACCATTAAATACAACACCCTTTACGTCAATGCCATTTTGTTCAAAGCGATTGCGCGTTAGCTCAAGCTCTTTGACATGGTTTTGACCAAATCGAGTTACAAGCAATGTTGAGCCTGCATGTGCACTTACGATAGCAGGGTCGGTAACAGCCAAAATAGGTGGTGTATCGATAATAACCAAATCATATTTTTCACTGACCAGTTCAACCAACTTCGAGAAGTTAGCATGCATTAACAGCTCAGATGGATTAGGTGGTATTTGGCCACGTGTGATTACATCCAATCCAGGTACCTGGCTCTGCTTCGTTGCTTGCTCCAGGGTTACTCGACCAGCAAGAAAGTCACTGAGTCCATTATCCCACTGCATACCAAACTGCGTTTGCAGGTAACCTTTACGCATGTCAGCGTCAATGATTAACACTTTCTTGTTACTTTGCGCCAATACAGTCGCCAGGTTTACGGAAATAAACGATTTACCAACGCCAGGGCTTGGACCTGAAATTGCGATAACGTTGTTCTTTGCCTCCATCATGGCAAAATGCAAGCTTGTACGAAGGCTACGAAGCGCCTCAATTGATAAGTCTGCTGGATTATCAACAGCGAGTATTGATTTAGCTTTAGCGACTTTACCCTTACGCGCTTTTGCAAAACCAGTCAGTTTAACCTGATACTCAGAATAAGGAACGCTGGCATATACCGGCAGACCCAAGGCTTCTATTTCATTGGGGTCTTCAATCCCTTTATGCATCGCTTTTTGGATAAGTACTATCGCAACAGCCAGCATTCCGCCAACTAAAGTAGCTAAAATCACAATCAACGCTTTCTTTGGCTTTACAGGCTTAGAAGTATTGACTTCAGCGCTATCAATAATCCTAACATTACCAACTGTCCCGGCGCGCACGATGTCAAGTTCCTGCGTTTTTGCAAGTAATAACGTGTATATCTCGTTATTCACTTCAACGTCACGCGTCAATCTTAGCAGTTCTTGTTGAGTTTCAGGCAATACCTGGACCTGATCGGACAAACGTCGTTTTTGATTTTCAACGGCTTCAATCTGCTGAATAGCTGCTTGATAACTCGGGTGACTTTGCTTGAACTTACGTCCTAGTTCTAACTTTTTGAGTTCCAGCTCTTGCAGCTGAGTTTCTAGTTTAACTAACTGTTTCAGGACACCTTCTGTTTCCAAAGAGATATCAACTGACTGCTGCTTAACTTGGTAATCGTTGAAGCGTTGCTCAGCGGCTTCAAGTTGCTTCTTCACCTGAGGTAATTGATATTCTAAAAACTCAAGTGACTTCTGCGCCTCGGCACTACTACGTTCAACATTGCGACGAACATATATGGATGCAACCTTGTTCAATACCGACTCGGCATATTCGGCATCTTCATTCTGTAAGTTCAGATTGATTATTCCCGAATCTTTGCCTTTTTCACCTGCACCAATTTCAGCTTGAAGATCAAGAATGGTATTCAAACGATCTCTCTTAACCAGCAGAAACTCGGTATTTGGTCTGGCATTCAGTGTTTTGATTGTTAATGCAAACTGGCCACTTTCAACCTCTTCACCCACTTTACCTCGAAGAACGCTGGTGCCGTCCTCACTGAGCAGTTCAAAAGTATCTGTATCAACAACACGCAGCGTAAACTCTGTATCAATCGCAGCTCTGGGCACTTTGAACTTAAAGATATCTATTTGTTCACCACCCCAAGCGTAGCTTTCGGCACCAAAACTTGGTTCAGCTAGTTCATTCGAACTCGTCGGTGTAAACTTTCTAAACGAACGTCCACCTATCACAGGGAAGAGTTTTGGTTCAACGACGACATCTAACTTGAGGCTATCAACAGCTTCACCAATAATACTCCGCGACTTCAACAGCTCTATCTCTGTCACCGCTGCTGATGTTGTTTCAAACATCCCACCTAACTCATCGAACCCAGGAACGGCTCCGCCTTTTTCCTCGACCTGGATCATCGCTGTGGCCTGATAAACAGGAGTGCTAAAAACAGCAACAGCGATACCAATGAGCATACAAATTGTGGTAATCACAACTATGAAGAACTTGCGATCCAGCAAGGCACCAAAAATCGATATTAAGTCAATATCTTGTGTCTGTTGCCCAGCTTGGTTTTGCTGCGCACCACTTAATAGGTTGGATTGAGCATTCATCGACTCTTTCATCCTTATAAATACTTATGCCAAGCACTGCACGCGCTATTGATTAACTCGTATACATGTTCAAATGCTTCTTGGCTTTGTCGGTAAGGATCCGGAATTTCTTTATCACCTAACCACTTCCCTAAAAGAAAAGTCTTACCACGAGCTTGTGGATACCTTGAACACAAATCTTCCAAGTGACGCTGCTCCATCACTAATATAACGCTATTTTGAGACACCAATGAGGTGCTGATTTGACGTCCTCTATGCTCTGACATATCAATGCCATGCTGTGATGCTAGCTGTTGAGCAAGTTGATCCGCTGGCTTATCAACTAATGCTGTCAAGCCCGCAGAAGACACCTCTATCGCTCGTTCAGAGAGTTTGCTTTTTAATACATATTCAGCGGTGGGGCTACGACAAATATTGCCCGCACACACGATCAAAACACTATCAAACATGAAATTTCACACTATTGATTGTCGATGTCTTGAAGCGCATCCACTGTGGCAAGTGAAGGCAACAAGAGACTGATAACTTTGTTCCAGCGTGCAAGAGGTGCGCTAGTCACATAAACGATGTCTTGAGGCTCGAGCTCAAACTGCTCGGCAAGCACCAAAGACGCTATATTTCTCGCATGCAGTTGGTATACATCAGCAATCACTCCATCTTTTTCGAAGTCTCGCTTACGCAGGACAAATACTCCATTTGCATCTGCTGTCCGTTCATTAACGCCACCGACTTCACTTAAGGCCTCAGCCAAGCTCAAACCATAGCGGTTAATACCAATTTTACCGGCTTTTGTTACATCCCCCAATACGTAAACATTTTGCTTGTCATTACGACTGACATGTATCACGTCACCATGCTTTAATAGGCGGTTTTGAGAGATGTCGCCCTCTGAATAAAATCGTTCAAGACTGATTCGTTCAGATTTCTCACCTCGAGTAAATGTGACATGATCCCAATTGGCAGAGTCTGTAAGCCCTCCGGCCTGATTGACAGCATCCAGCAAAGTTAGTGGAGTTTCGGTAATTGGAAATACGTTAGGTTTATTAACTTCACCGGTGACATAAACTCTTTGACTCTTAAAACCAACGACTTTTACATCAATTTGTGGATCTTCAATAACGCGACTTAATCTTTGTACTAAATCAGCACGTAACTCAGTCACGGTTCGACCTGCTGCAGGTATTTCCGGCGCATAAGCAAAGGTTACCGTACCATCCGCTTGGACACGGAAACCATCAAACTCGGCGGTACGCTGAACCGCAGCTGGGATAGTTAATTCAGGGTGGTCCCAAACGCCAATTGTGAGTACATCACCTACACCTAATCGATATTCAAAATCAGAAACGTCGATGCCGCCAATACTCGGGATGGCAGCTTCTTTCTGTTGAGTCTGATAGCGTTTTGAATCCTGGATGAGTTGAGCATCAATTAAGTGAATGTTGATGTTTTCAAGGTCGCTTTGCAGACTGGCAGTCTGCTCACTTGAGTCTATTCCTTCAAAATGGCCGCCGGGAACAATCGAGCAGCCAGTCATTGCAAGAAATACAGTAGAAGCAATGATAGTTTTACAGCTTAGCGCCATTATTTTTTCCCAAAATATAGTTTTTTCTTTCAGTTTTTAATGGTGTAATATTTCGCATCACCAATTAAAGCATGCGCGATTGTTAATCGCAAGTGACAAATCAGCCAGAGCCTAGGTGTTACTTCTTATAAAGCCTGACTGGTTCCTGCTATTTTTATGTCTTAATACATATAAACTTCCGACACATCAAGCAAGGTCAATGCAAAACATTTCTTAGTATCCAAAATCAGCCCAAAATCTGGATTATCATAGACCTGAAATATTACCATATCGAGACTTATTTGCACGCATCAGTCTGTTACTCCCTTTAAAAGTAATGCCGAGGCTATCGGATGAATCAGTCAATACCCACTTTGAGCAAAAGAGACTAAAACCCTGTGACAAAACACCGCTATGGCAAAATTTCCCGAAGCCTACACTTTTTTAAGCAAAAATAAATATGCATAAAGAACTAATCCTCCTAAAAAAGCGCCGAGACTAGTTCAGAAAACACAATAATAAAGCGCATTCTCATTTCAGATGCTTTGGCTCACCCACTCAACAAAGAAACAGAACTTACGCACCGGCCTCATAAAGCTTCCTCCTAACAAAACCAATGTCTAACTTTGCAAGGTGGTTAGTGTGTCTACTTGTCGTTAAAACTATGCAATACCATGGACTTTTTAGTTCTACGGTTGTGTGAAAAATGGTTGAGCAGATAGGACTGAAAGATAACGTACTCTGATTTCCAAGATCCTTTTTTCTCTATATCTTTGATTAAAAAATAAATAGAGAGAATTGCTGCCTTCCATGCACAACTCCCTGAACAAGGGAGCCAAAGTAACGAGGTGGTATTATACTTTTTTTATCACGTGAGTCTAGCTCTCCCAGTGCAGAGAAGACATCGTCTACATCCCATACCAGAACCAGCCTAGACCAATTAAAGTGTGGTATTCTCCTTTCACTCATAGCTGAGTTAAAAGCACAAGATTTAGAGCGAGGTGTCGAAATAGTAAATGCCACAGACAGCCACTGACTGCAAACAGGTTAAGCACCTGAGAATACAAGGTGTAACCCGGAGAAAGCCAGTGAAGTAGCAAATTGAGGGCCTAAACACTTGCCGCCTTCCCAGCTACTTTTGGTCCGCCCATAATACAGTTCAGCGGACACAGGTGCTCACAGCTCAGTTCAAACAGGTTTACCAATGACAAGTATCCACATATAAGTGTAAATACTGTGAGAAAGTAAAGGGTAGAAGTTAATTAAGTTGGCAACGCGTTTTCTAATCAGGTATTTCTGGCGGGAACTCTTTAGACAAGCGCCATCGGGCTATATACACCTCGTTCACCTTAAGTACGCCTCACTGACCGATATATGATGGGACATCGACGCCGGTCAGTGAGGCGAGTATTCAGCAGGCTTTATCCGCTCGATGCTTCAGTACCGTAGCTGCGATCAAAAAATCGATTTCTGTATCAATGTCAATAGAACTTTCATTAGACATTATATAGGGGTAGTAATCTTGCTCTAGGAAGAGTTTACCTGATCTTTCGAATTCAATCTTATCAACTAAATAAATAGCTCCGTTTAGCTGATAATAAGGATCCAAATCCTGAGCCCTGGTGTTAGTCAATCCAGATATAAACTGCTTAAAGTCATGTTCTTCTGTTAAGCGCGTGCTCCACAAAGGAGAGTGTGCACACTCAGTCATAGAAACAACGCCTTTGGCATTTTTCTCAATATATAGCTCTATCGCTGAGTCAATGTCCTCTGCCGCTCTCAGTGGAGTAGTTGGCTGTAACAGGCAAATTACATCAAATTCAATCTCACACTCTTTGGCAAACTCGACAGCATGCTTTATTACATCCAATGAGGAAGCTGTATCGCTTGCCAACTCCGCAGGCCTGGCTAAGGGTGTAACTTGCTCATAAGATGAAGCAATCTCTAGAACCTTTGGACAGTCTGACGTCGCCAAAGTATGTGAAATATATTTGGCTTCCTTAATCGCTTCAAACGTATGGGCAACTAAAGGGAGCCCACCTAATTCCTTGATATTCTTTTGCGGAAGCCTTTTGCTACCAGCCCTTGCAGGTACAATCGCCAATACTTTTAGCATGTTCAGAACAACCCTAAATCGTGAATGTCAATTTGCGCTCGTTTAAAGTCATCATGCCTGCCAATATCTAACCAATATTCATGGATCGGAAACTTAAGTACTCTACAGTCTTCGTCTTTCTTTCTCTGAAACAAAGATGGCATATCCAGATACTCACTTTTACCGAGAGAGCGAATAATCTCAGGTGAGATCACATAGATACCTGCATTAACAAAATACCTATACGTTGGCTTTTCGACGATATCAGAGATGACATGCCCTTCCCCTTCAATCACACCAAAAGGCACCTTGATCTCATAATCTCTAACACACATAGTTGCATCAGAATCCTGAGACTCATGAAACTCCAGGACTTTTGTAAAGTTCACGTTTGTCAGAATATCGCCATTTATCATTATCAGGGGTTTATTTGGCAAACTGTCTGGTAATAGAGAAAGCGCGCCCGCAGTGCCAAGAGGCTCTTCTTCATGAACATAAGTGATGTTAACCCCAAACGCTTCGCCATTTCCGAAGTATTCAGTAATTACTTCAGGCAAATAATGGGTTGAAATATAAAAATTATTAAAGCCAAAAGATTTAAAATGTCGGATCAAGGTTTCCAGCATTGGCTTGTCACCGACTTTCAACATGGGTTTTGGACAATTATCAGTTAAAGGTCGTAATCTCGTTCCAAAACCACCGGCCATAATAAAGATCGGATTATCTTTTTTCTCGACCTCTAATGCCTCATGCAGAGTTTTCAATCCAACCAGACTGCCGCTGCCATCGACGATAGGAATAGATAGGCTGCTATGAGCACGCATTATCTCTTTCAGCTCAGCCGAAGTTTTGCGTTCAGACGCTACGATCGGTGATGAATTCATCACTTTCTCGACTTTATCTGACAAATCAACCCCTGACAGTATCCCTCGACGAATATCGCCATCCGTTACTATTCCTGCCAGCTTATCACCATCAGTGACAACCAACGCGACCCGAAGCGCTTCCCGGTCAATAACTTCCATGGCATCTCTGATGCTAGTCTCTGGCGAGATTAATAATTTTTTCCATTTGCTTGTCATTTGGCACCCTGTTCTTTAACTGTTGTCTTTGTTCCATAAGCAATACAATTTTTCGCTAAACTTTTTGTCAAAGATGCTCCAACACCAACAATAGCGCGCTCACCAATTGTAATGTTATTAATTATACTGGCTCCAGTAGCCACATGCACACCCTGCTCAATTCGAACCTGCCCACTCATTGTAACGCCCGGCGCGATATGGCAATGCATCCCAATAGAGCAGTCGTGATCGATTGTAGTGGACGTATTTATAATTGAGTTTTCACCAATAGCAACACCGATACAGACCACAGCGTTTTGCATAATCTGCACCCCCTCTGCTAATTGAGCATTAGCAGAGACATTGGCACTGTTAGCGATCACTTGTGCAAATTGATAACCATCATCTTTGAAGCGCTGATATATTTTCTGCCTCAATGATTTATAGGGCATCGCTCCAATGGCATTGACGAGCTCCACTTCATGCTTATCATATTTCAGAACATCGTCGTCGCCGGTATGATGCGTAAACTCGGCTAATCGCTTCAAACTTGGTGAAAGCTCTGGTGCAACTACAGCCAAAATCTGTCGGTTTTGCTGGAGCAAGATTTCCGCTAAGCCAGCAGCATGACCTCCCCCACCGATCAAGACTACTGGTGATTTATTCATCTAGTAATTGACCGACTTGATAATCTTGGGAAGCCTCAGTATTGAGCACTTTCCAATATAGTGAAGGTGGCATGCCATCACCCGGGCGCTTAACCACAACATGTGACTTAGTAATCACTTCGCCGGCTTTTAATGCTTGTGCCACGATCAAGCTCTTTCTGGCTACTTCTTTATTTTTAACTTCGAGCGGACGAGGCCCTTTGATACCATCACCTAATACTCTCTCAGCGATGCGAATACCCTCAACCATCGCTTTAAGCTCAACAGGATCCAAAGACGCTTTATGATCTGGACCTGGCAGAGACTTGTCTGTCGTGAAGTGCTTTTCAATCAATACCGCGCCTTTTGCTACAGCAGAGATAGGCACAACAATACCCTCACTATGATCTGAGTAGCCAACTGAGAGCTTAAACGCGTCTTTCATTGTATCCATGGCATTTAGATTGATATCGTCATAAGGTGCCGGATATTCTGTTGTGCAATGCAACAAGGTCACTTTTTCTTTAAGCAGTGCTTTACCTTCCTCAGAGTAATAAGCTTCTAGCAACAGCTCATCAGTTGGATCCCCTTCAGGGTGTAAATAACCGAATGCAATAACAGATAATACGTAATCAATATCACTCAGAGTGGCCATACCTGTAGAAACAATTAAATCACACCCGGTTCTGGCATGCTCTAACACCAGTGGTGCGTTAGTTATCTCTCCGGAAGGTAACTTCAGTCTCGTGATCCCCAAATCATTAACTAAGAAATCAAGGCTCTCGGAATCGAACGCGGTTGATAAAAACTCAATCCCTAACTCCTGGCAATATTTAACCAACTTGTGATGCGTTTCGTAACTCAGCTCTAATCGCTTAAGCATACTAAATTGAGACTCTTGCTGCCCCGTATTCGCAACTTGATAATCAGCTTGCTTCGCTGATTCCGTTACCAAGTTTTTAGCTTTGAAGGTTTGGAATTTAACAATATCTGCACCCGCTTCGTGTGCAGCATCGACCAATTTAAAAGCCAGCTCATCACTACCGTTGTGATTAACGCCAGCTTCGGCAATTATTAATGTCATAGTACTCTCATTTTAGATCGTAGAACGGCTTACTCGGTTGAAAATCAAGCTCTTTAAGCATTTGAATGGCTTGTTTACTTGCATTGCCAGCACCGTATGGATTTGCAACTGCCTCGCCTTCAGCTTGATATTCACGAGATAGCGCTGCGCGTATCGCGCTCTCAATACTGTGCGTCTGTGCATCACAATGCAGTACACTTTTTGCAGCCAACCGGCCTTTTTGGCGCACACCAATGTTGATTGTGGGTACATCGAAAGACGGCACTTCAATAATGCCACTTGAAGAATTACCAATCACCACAGATGCGTGCTTAACAGTACTCAAGTAACGCTGTTGTCCAAGAGATGGAATCGCCAAAACCCTTTTTGGATTTGCCTGTGCATACTGTTCAAGGATAGGGATAATTTTTCTTCCACCATCATCGGCATTGGGGTAAGTTAGAATAACCTGGTGATCTGCGAAGGCATCTAAAGCTGTAAGGATCGCGTTGAAGCTCTCTTCAGGAGGCTCTTCACCCAGAGTTACAGGGTGATAAGTCACCAAAAAGTAGGGAGCCTTCAGGTCAAATTGCAATGACTCAGCAATCTCATCCACTGTCATAAACTCACTTCTTTTTAAGTGATCTAAGCCAATTGCACCGATGTTTTTAACCCTCGTTGGCGATTCTCCTAGTTGAATAACACGCTGCCTGTACTCGTCTGTCGATGTACCATGAAGGTAGCTAAGTTTACTGATAGCATGCCTGATAGCATCATCATAAGCGCCTTCCGTGATTTCTCCACCATGCAAATGCAAGATTGGAATCCTCAGAATCATAGCTGTTTGAGCTGCCGCTAATGCTTCAAACCGGTCGCCTAAAATCACCAGTGCATCTGGTTCTAATCGGCTTAAAGCATCTGTAAACCCTAAAACACCCAGCCCCATACTCTTAGCTGTGCCCGTTGCAGTGTCAGAAGATAATAAAATTTCGATCCTTTCGTCTATTTTAAAACCATCATCTTCTATCTGCTTATACGTATTTCCAAACTCAGGAGATAAATGCATGCCAGAAACGAGTAACTGCAATGTCAAATCAGGATCATCGTGTATGTCTTTAATCAACCAGTACAACAAACCATATTCGGCACGTGTTCCCGTAAAAACAGCTATTTTTTTACTCATAATCAGACACCTAGTTTAGCAATTGGTGTACTTGGTAAGTTCACAAGACGTGCTTCAACATACTCAGAGTAAGTCAAATCGCCTCTTAAAGCGTTACTAAACATTGGCAAGCGGTGCATCAACTGCCAAATTGGTCGAGTCATAACCCCTTGGCTATTCGTTTCCTGCAATAACAACTCTCGCGCGGCTTTGTCTTCACAAATTACCGCATTGAGCCAGTAATTTGATTGTGCGTAAGCAGGCTCGACCACAAACTTGAACTCACTGCCATCAAAAAAGTCGCGATATTGCTGTGCAAGCGCTCTTTTTTGTTCAATAAAAGTGGTTAACATCTCGAGCTGCGCACACCCTAGTGCCGCATTTAGATTTGGCATGCGATAGTTAAACCCGGCCTCATCGTGAAAAAACTCGTATGGATGAGGGACTTTAGCAGTCGTCGTGACGTGCTTAGTGCGGGCTCCGGCGTCAGCCGTTTGACATAAAACAACGC
Source organism: Pseudoalteromonas sp. McH1-42 (assembly GCF_022347845.1). NCBI lineage: Bacteria > Pseudomonadati > Pseudomonadota > Gammaproteobacteria > Alteromonadales > Pseudoalteromonadaceae > Pseudoalteromonas > Pseudoalteromonas sp. McH1-42. Next base: position 22,600 of record NZ_JAKRFU010000013.1, read on the forward strand.
CGCCCCCACCTGTTGTCATGATTTTATTACCGTTAAAGCTTACCGCACCATATTCGCCAAATACCCCGGTATGCTTACCCTTGTAATATGAACCAAGACTTTCTGCTGCATCTTCCACCAATGCAATCTGCCACTTTTTACACACTGCAACGAGCTCATCCAATTCGACGGGGTGTCCAAATGTATGCATTGGCACTACAGCCTGAATACGCTGCTTCGTACTACGATGAATAGTACCTTGCTCAGTCAGTATTGCGTGGTCCTCTAAATAGGTTTCCAGCGCTTTTGGACACAGGCCAAGGCTCACTGGCGAGACATCAACAAATACAGGCTCAGCCCCCATGTGATGAAGCGCGTTACAAGTCGCAACGAAGGTAAGTGCCTGAGTGATAACCAGATCACCAGCTCTCACTCCCGCCATATAAAGAGCGGCATGCAAGGCAGCTGTGCCATTTACTGTTGCAACAGCTTTAGCCGTGCCAGTTAAACTCTCAATTTTTTGCTCAAACTCGTCAACAAACTTACCTACGCTAGATACAAAAGTACTATCGATGGTTTGTAAAACGTATTCTTTTTCATTACCACTAAACGTCGGTGCATGAAGTGGTATAAATTCATCAGTCTGATACAGAGCTCTGACAAACTCGTTAATATTATGTGGTGTCATTGCAGCCCCAAATCACATCTTGCTGTCTAAGTATTTACCGGTTTCTTTATGACCAAAATCAGGGATCATGGTGAAAAACAGCTCAACGATCTCCTCTTTTGTCCAGGACTTTTGATCTTTCAGCTGGCTGATTGTACTTTCAAACAACGCAATTTTGTCTGCGTCATATTCCAGCTCATTCTTAATGATCCCCAGGTTATTGAATCTTTCCATATCGAGCGTTTCATTTTCAGTGAAGAACTCTTCAAAATCTTTTTCACCTGTTGTGTCACTCTTTGTAAACAGGCACGGCCACTTACCTTCAGCTGGTAGCGTCTTGACCAGCTCACGCGCCTCTTCTTCAGAGTCGCACAGATAAGGCTCATAACCTTTATCAGCAAGATATTTTACTGCAATATCAGCAAAGGTAATTAAATGTAACGACTCGCTTAACTTCGGGAAGAAAATATCTCGGTTCTCACCGAAGATACAAGACATTAGGCAAAGCTCGCCCGATTCCTGCGGGATAACAAAGTAGCGTTTGATATCACTTGGAGCAACTATCGGTTGCTGCTTTTCGATACGTTGGTTAAACCCATGAAGCAAAGAGCCATCTGAAAATGCAACGTTCGCGAATCGAGCTGTTGATATTGCGATCTCTTTGCTGCGACGCATCAGGAACATTTCCATGATACGCTTAGAGGCCCCCATCATATTAACGGGGTTTGCAGCTTTATCCGTTGACACACAGAAATACTTTTTGACACCTGAATCTATAGACTGCTGAATTGTCTTATCCGTGTTAAATACATTCACGTCAATCATGCGCATCAGAGTGTAGGGATCTTTCTCACTGCGGACATGCTTCAGCGCAGATAGATTCAGTACATAATCGTACTGGCCGTCTGCTTTAATGAAGGCATCGTATTCGATTGAACCTATATCCAGAGCAAAAGTTTGGAAATCCCCATCGATGTAACCATATGAGCTGCGAATATCTCTTACAAGCTCTACCATGTTGTTTTCACTAATATCCACAACGTGTAGTTTTTTGGGGTTACGCTTGAAAACTTCCTTAGTCACAGCTTGACCAATCGAACCAGCGCCGCCCAATATCAGAAATCGAGAGTTAGATACTTCCTTTTGTAGTGCTTGCTCAGCAGACTCAATATCTTGCAAAAAAAGTTGCTTTTGTCTACCTATTAAATTTAATATTTTGCTCATTTATAATCTCGAATTATTAATAAAAACAGTAATTATCTGATTTATATCACACTGTGATATTGCTCATAACATCGACATGCATTACAACGGTTTTTAACGGAAAAAATTAGACACCAAAAATATAGAGTATGACTGTCCTTTTTATACCGAGTAGTCCAATAAAAACTACTTTTCTCAATCCACTTTCTAAAAAGTAGAAATCCATGTACCCATTCAATTATACGAGTTTTTTGACAAAGACTTTATAATGTAACTATACGTACTACGTGTATTTAGCATTACCCTAAATCGAATATAACAAGAGTTCGTGCATTAAGCGCCATGAAGAAGTTTGTAGTCAGAGTCCCGAGTCTTCACCTATCGGCCAACCGAATGACACTCGTCTTTTGCCTCATCAAGGTTACTCTACCCGCCGGATAATCGCTCAGCCGTTATCCATCGCATGTTATTTGTATTTGCAGGCTTGCTGACGTCCATTATACAATTTTCGATATGTGAGTCTAGCTCTCTCATCTACAGGTCATGGGCATGTCACATAACACAAAAGTACGACACCGTGCATTCTGAGTAATGGTATGCTTTATGCCAGCTTAGCTAAAATCTGTTCAAAAACTGCATAGTCATATGCTGCTCTGCTAGCTGATTGTTTCAACTACCTTTATTGAAATGTTTTTATAGTGCGCTTAAAGGACAAGCCTGACTTTTTACGTAACTCCCTGCCATCACAGCGCTGACTATATCGTTTTTCGAAAATTTGCTTTATAAAATTTGATATTAGAGAGGCTTAAGTAACTTCAGCTAACCTAGTCTAGGTGCATTGGGTTTAACCCACAAACCAAATCAGCAGCTATGTATTCTGCAGAACGACAGGTTTTGTGATGAGTTAACCAGGCTGAAGTGCTAGAACGCTGTCACGGCAGAGTCTGTATCGCAGTCGCCACCCTTTTTAGATACAGGAGGTGAGATAGATAGCTTAATCGTGACCGAATAGATCGCTCGTATATACTTTAATCTGCCACGTCACGAATTTCATCTACCATACGGCTGGACACAATAACGTCTGAAATCCGTTTAAATTCTTCCAGCTCAGTGATAACACGAGAGTGGAAAAACTCACTCTCATTCAGAACAGGCTCATAAATGACCAACTTAATACCCTCAGCTTTGATGCGTTTCATAACTCCCTGAATTGATGAAGCTCAGAAATTGTCGGAGTCACTTTTCATTATCAGACGACAAATGCCAACCACCTCAGGCTTGCACTTCAAAATAGAATCCACGACATAATCCTTACGCGGGTCGTTTGCGTCCACAATGGCACGGATGAGGTTATTCGCTACATCCTGATTGTTGGCTAAAAGCTACTTGGTGTCTTTTGGTAAACAGTCCCCCCATAGTCAAACGATGGATTGTTATAATGCTCACCAATTCGAGGGTCTAAACCTATCCCTTCAATAATCTGCTTTGAGTCAAGTCCATGCGTTTCAGCATAAGTATCGAGCTCATTGAAGTAGGCCACACGCATAGCCAGATACGTATTGGAAAAGAGCTTGATGGCTTCAGCCCCTGCAGTAACAGCTTTGCAAACACTTCAGCACGCTCAGAATGCTCCCCCACGATAATACGAGATGAATAATGGTTGTCATAAAACGCTCTACCTTCACGCAAAAATTCGGGTGAGAATATAATGTTATCAATACCCAATGCTTTTTTTACACACTCTGTATAATCAACAGGAACGGTGGATTTAATCTCCATTACCGCATCGGGTTTGAACTCAACTAGATCTTTGATAACCGATTCGACTGAACTGGTATTGAAATAGTTAGTTTCAGGGTCATAGTCTGTGGGTGTTGCAATAACAATAAAGTCTGCATGTTCACAAGCGCTAGCTTTATCCGTCGTAGCGACAAACGGCTGTGTTTTTGACTGCAGAAACTCAGTGATTTCTGCATCGGCGATGGGAGAAAACTTCGAGTTGAGCATTAGAGACACGTTCTTCAACAATATCCAAAGCGACAACATCGCAATGTTGTGCCAATAACATTGCATTCGACAGGCCGACATAACCTGTACCTACTACCACTATATTCATTTTGCTAGTTTCCGACTCTAAAAATACTCAAAGAACAAAGAAGTAACCACTATCTTTAAAAGTATGACCACTGAAGCCTAGCTCGGCTCAGTCAATACACTGTGCAATGAGCTTCTTCGTTTTCCCTTGTACATGACTAAAGCTAATTTCCTTTTCGATAATCTCCCTATTTTTAAGCTTTGACTTTTCATCTAAGTCAACTGAAAGGAGCTCCGGAGAGTTCTGTAGTTCAGCCATGGTATGTATGACACATCCCAAATCCCTAAAGTGACTGTAGGCATCATTCTTCTCATTGACAAAAACTCTGCTTCCTAAATACAAAGCAACAACAATATTACCAACACCTTGCTGCCTACAATGATTCATAACGACATGTGAACACTCAGAAATAAGCTTAAAATACTCAGTCTGCTCCATAAATTCAGTCAATGGTTCAATATCGAGATCTAAGTTTCTAGCGTAGTGAATAATTTTATCTCTCACTTTAGATGAGGCACCATATGAAAGTGGGAGATAAACTGTTCTTTTATTGCCCATAAGGGAGTGAAGTACGTCCAGCGCTTCAATGTGATTATTAGGAGGGGCTGCACTGTTACCGAGTAGCACACTATTTCCAGATACCTTAACGTCTTTTAGGCTATTTAACACATTACACGTACTACCATAATTCCAATCTATGAACTTACAATTCATTAAGGGATATAAAGACTGTAATTTAGTATACTCTCCGTAGAGCACAGGTGAAAAGTAGTCAATCCTCTCTAACAAATAGCTCCAACTTACTTCAATTTTCAATACTTTCTTTAGCTTTGACTTCAAAGCCAGGAAAGTATTGTTACCTTGAAAACTTCCTTTATTCAATATCGAGTGGGTTTTAGGTAGAACCAATTCATCATTGATCAAGCTATAGTAATCATAACCCATTCCTACCCATAAAATTCTTATGTTTTTATCAAGGTTGTATACCAACCTTTTATTGAACATCGTGAGTGAATGTAAAACTATCAAATCATAGCCTGCTAGCTTTTTCAGAAAAGCGGCATCCGAAAAAGACTTTGCAGGTATGAATTTAGGTTCAATTTTTTTTACGTATTTTAGCTCTCGTTTCTCGCCCACAATAAAGTAGTCTGAGCAACCTGGAGCTGCCGCTTCAAACTGTATGTAAGCGAAATCAGGGAATTTTTCATCATGAATAAAGTGAGCAATTTTCATCTATCACATACTTAAGTTATTAAATGTTTATTTGCTGATTATAACCGGAACGAGCTCTTTCCCAGCACGAACATTTGGTATGACCGTGATATTCGTGCTTGAAGTGCCCTTGCCCATAGCCCACTCAATTATTTGCTTAGGAATATTGGCACCCGCTAAATGTGAGAAAGGATACTGACCACCGAACCGAGCATTTAACTCGAGCACATAAAAATGCCCATCCTGCTCGAGAAAATCGATGTCAAGGACTGCAATATGAGCTAGTTTTTCAGCGATACGTTGGCCAATTTCAGCGAGGTGCGGGTTGTCAAGCGTGACGGCTTGATCCGTTTCTCCAGCTCTCATTGCTATTTTGTGTTTAACGAAACTAGTGACAAAATTAGCAGATAGGTCGTTAATCGCCTCAACCCCATATTCATCTCCCAAAATAGCTTGCTGGATTAAAACTGACTCTTCCAAAGCAGCCTGAGATTCAAATTTCAAGTAAGAATTTTTAATATCATTCAATACTTTTTTATAAAAAACAGCTAACTCTTCACGGTTTTCTGCCTTATATATTCCTATTGACCCCATCCCCCAACGAGGCTTAACGATAAGGGGGAAATTCAAGCTTTTCTCATCTAGCGCGGATAATGCAGTTTCAAGATTAAGAAAGGTTTTCGGTGTAATAATATCATTCTGTGTCAAAAACTCATATGTTTTCCACTTATCATTACAGGTATCAATCACATGCTGATCTGACACAACAACCTGAATACCATTATTAGCAAACTTCGACTTATTCTTTGCTAAAACAGGAAGATCTATATCAAAAAGGGATATAAGCATATCGATTTCATTTTCTTTACAGTAATCAATCAAATAGTCGATATAGTCTTCACTGTATATATTAGGCGTAATCGTAAATCTATCAGCTTGCCGAATTGCATATGTATCAATGCTATTTGAGGCATGTACAACTCCCCCTAATGAAGAGAGAACCTCCTTAAAGTATTCAACAAGGTATGTTCTGCGCCCAACCGAAGTCAATAATATATTCATTTAACAAGCCATCAAGTTTAATAGTCCACCTGTATGCCAAAATAAAACATTACTTTGGCTCGTATAGTTTCCTGATTTAATCATATCTTCCATACCAAACCAGGCTTTCCCGGTATAGGTTGGATCGAGAACAATGCCTGTGCTTCTAGCAACCTCTATAACTTTAGACGTTAATAATTCAGAACTTTTTTCATAACCACCGAAGTGATATCGATCTGTAAAGAAAATATCATTTGAGTAGGCTTTATCTAAACCATACTTTTCTATGAATTCCTCAACAGATTGCCGCACAGCCTCTGTGCCTCGCGCTTGTTCTCTGGCAACGCTAATGCCATATACTTTGGTTTTAGGGAAAAAGGATTTAAACCCACAATGCAAACCGGCTTGGGTAGCACCAGTTCCACTTGCAACAAAAACAGAGTCGAAGTCTACATCGGATTGACATTCAACTTCTTTGACAGCATCAAAGAAGGCTAAGGTACCTTCGTATGAATGCCCTCCTCCCCAAATATAGAATGGAGTTAACCCGTTTGATTTAAAGCGATCCATTTCTCTATCCATGACATCGGATACATCAGACATTTCACAATATACGACGTTTACGCCTAATAACTCCAACAACTTGAGGTTACCTGTCGATCGAGAAACTGGGGAGCTGTGAATGACTATTGTGCACTCAATACCCAATTCTCGGCACTTTATAGCTGTTGCTCTCACATGGTTTGATTGCAGCCCTCCACAAGTGACTACAGCGTTGCAACCATCGCTTAGACACTTGGAGAGGATATACTCTGCCTTTCGACCTTTGTTACCACCACCCGAGATAGGGTATAAATCGTCGCGTTTCAGGTAAACATTAACACCCAGTTTACGGGAAGCCATTGGGCTATAGACTAACGGGGTCATCGGTTTTCTCATATGATAACTTTATTTTACTATTTCCAATTTTAGTATAGGCAGAGGGATAATCCTTAAAAGTGAACGCTTTGATAATTCTCAAGGAGGCATCAGAGTCTATCTTTTCCAGGTTGATATATCTCAACCCATTAAGGCTATCTTTATTGTAGTACCTAGACACATACCCTTTCTCTGTAAGTTCGCTAAGTGGCGTCTCTATTGCAGTACCATTCAAAATACTTTCAAATATTTCTATAAAACCTTCGAGTAGGGCAACTTGCGTTTTAACAAAGAGATCGTAACCTGTATCACTGTTTTGTACCTTAAACTCGCATCTCTTTAGAATATTACCAGTGTCTATCCCTTCATCTATCCAGTGCAGCGTACCACCACCAATATTGCTACCAGATATAATTGTATGCACAGTACTGTAAAGCCCACCAAACTCAGGTAAGAGCCCACCATGAAAGTTAACAATGCCTACGCCGAATCTATCGATAATTTCTTTTTTAATTATTTTAGAAAACCGACAACTGATTCCCAGGTCAAAACTTTGTTCTGTTTTCTTCAGTTCATCGAGAGATAGAATAGGTATGGATTTAGCTCTTGCGTATTCAAGCAGAAGCTCATCATCCCACGGGTCGTTGTTTGTCGGATTCTCATTACCAATAACGACTGCTGAAATTTCGCAACCATCGTGTTGTGAAATAAACTTCGCAACCTTAGTCGCGATTGGCAAATCCCCAAATATCACAACCTTCTTCATAGAATTAACCCCACAATGAGTTCCATATCTTCGGTGGATAAATCAGCATGGATTGGTAAACAAAGTACTTGCTCGGATACTTTTTTTGCACAAGGAAACTCTTGTTCTGATGAATGATATAATTCAAAATCAGTTACCAGTGGATAAAAGTACTTTCTAGCTAGAATGTTATTTTCCTTGAGCAAAGAAAACAGCTCATCTCTACTTTTTCCAAACGCTGTTTCGTCAATGAATATAGGAAAATACGAATAATTCCATGAGATATTGTCTTCAGGCGTCAATAACTTAATGCCCTCAACGGAGCCTAGTTTTTCATAGTAGAAAGACGCAACCCCCTTTCGTCTCTCTATTGCGTCATCAATATGCTTCAGCGTTACAAGGCCAAATGCCGCCTGCACTTCATTTAACTTTGCATTGATACCGCATTGACTAATTACACTTTCCGATTCAAACCCAAAGTTCTTGAGTTTATCCAGCTGCTCTTTTTGCTCCAGAGTCTTGCATACCACAGCACCACCCTCAATTGTGGAATATGCCTTCGTTGCATGGAAACTTAATATAGATAAATCACCGTAGTTTAATACCGACTGCCCATTCTCAGTTACACCAAATGCATGCGCTGAGTCGTAAATCACCTTAAGATTATGCTTTTGAGCAAGGGCTTCGATGGCTTCATTGTTACATGGCATACCGTAGACATGAACAGGCACAATTGCACATGTGCGCTCTGTGATAGCAGCTTCGATATGACCTGCGTCCAAATTATATGTATCGGGATCTATATCAACAAAAACTGGTGTGAGTCCATTCCAATTAATGGCGTGTGCCGTTGCCACAAAAGTGTATGGGGTAGTAATTACTTCACCTTTCAACCCTAAAGATTGTAACGCTGTGATAAGTGCCAGAGTCCCATTTGAAAACAGGCTAACATAAGGCACATTCAGGTACTCACATAATGCAGCTTCCAACTCCTGATGATAATGACCACTGTTTGTCAGCCATTTACGCTGCCAAATATCTTCTAAGTAAGGTGTCAGTTCCTCCAGAGGAGGCAGAAGCGGTGAAGTTACGGTAATTTTATCCATGATCAATTTTCTTTCTTTGCGAAAAAGCTTTTAACAATATAGCTATATAATCGAGGTTGAAGGTAGCGAACACTTACTATGTATATGAAAGTAGCTAAGAGCATTGTAAATACTACTCTTACCCAATCAAGTTCTGAAATCAAGGTAGACACATACCAAGCGACACCGCAGGCAAAACTACTCATTAAAAAGATTAAGAGTAGTGTTCTGAGTTGGTCCATAACGGATAAGCCGTTTAGCTTACCATTGTAGTAAGAATTGATAAAAAATGCGATACAAGACTGAACAACCATACCTATGCATATCGCCTTCAAGCCCAGCGGCACTGTACAAATCAATATAACGGTTGTGATGCCTTTTTTAACAACCTCGAGCTTCAAAAACAGGTCAGCTCGCCCTTTAACCTGTAACATGTTGAGATTAATTGCATGGATCGGGTATAAGGTAAGCGCCAAGCAGATAAACGGAACCAGTTCAGCTGCCGGTCGCCAGACTTCTCCCAGCATTAAAGGTATTAGAGGATCGGCAACAACAGCTAACCCTATCAACAATGGGAATACAACTAACGCAGCAAGTTGAAGTGTTATTAAATAAGCGGCCTTCAAGCGCTCTATATCGTCCTGAATCCGACTTAGCATAGGATAAGTTACCCGCTGAATTACCGTCGTCATAGTCATAGCTGGTGTTTTTACTAATTGATTAGCTTGTGTAAAATATCCCACTTGCACCGCACTATAGTACTTACCTATAATGATTTGGTATATATTTTGGTAAATACCATTTAGTAGCCCCGCCAACATCAATTTAGATCCAAAGCCAAACAAATAATTGAATGAATCTTTGGAGCACCTTCTTTTCGGCGTCCAGGGTCTGACAATGTTGAGAATCACGATATGGCTAAACGCATAGCTGAGAGATTGAGCGACAAGCGACCACACTCCGACCCCCTGATATGCACACACCAACGCAACGCCACTACTTATCGTAACAGCACCAAAAGAAGCAACCGCCAACTTTTTGAAATCCATATCAATGGTGAGCATCGTTTTTGGCACCAATGAAAAGGCATGAATAATAACAACAAGTGCGAGCCAGCGAAGCAGGTTGGTGAGTTGGGGCTGCTGATAAAAGTCAGCAATAAAAGGCGCACAAATGTATAGTAAAAGATAACACAACACACCAACGGCGATGTTGAAATAAAAAGCGGTCGTAAAGTCTTGTTCAGTACGATCTAATTTTCGAATAAGAGCGGCACCCATGCCGCTCTCAACAAATACCTGGCTAATTGCCAGAAACACAGCCAGCATGCCTACCAAACCAAACGCTTGGGGACCCAACTGGCGCGCCAGGACAAGCATAATAAGCAGTTGTACAAGCTGAGTAATAAGTCGCTCTATTGCGCTCCACTTAATACCTGAAGCCGCCTGAGATTGTAACTCCGACATAAATCAGGCTTTAAGCAAATCAGACAAGTATTGGCCATAGCCATTCTTTGACAGCAACTTAGCTTTTGCGGCGATTTCTTCTCTACTTAACCACTGCTTGTTAAAGGCGATCTCTTCCAAGCATGCAATTTTATATCCTTGCCGTTTCTCGATCGTCTCCACAAAGTGCGCCGCTTCAAGGAGACTTTCATGCGTACCAGTATCTAACCAGGCGTAGCCACGGCCAAGTAACTGAACATTCAGTTTATTGCGCTTCAAATATAGCTCGTTCAAGCAGGTAATTTCTAACTCCCCACGATGTGACGGTTTAACCTGCTTCGCGAGTTCTACAACCTGATTATCATAAAAGTACAGCCCTGTTACGGCAAAGTTGCTTTTAGGCTTTTCGGGCTTTTCTTCTATTGAGATCGCTTTTTTATTTTCATCGAACTCAACCACCCCAAAACGCTCAGGATCGTGGACCTGGTAGCCAAATACAGTTGCCCCCTCACCATTCCTGGCTTTCGCTACAGCGTTTTTTAACTTGGGTGTAAAATCCTGACCATAGAAAATATTATCCCCAAGGACCAGACAAACATCGTCCTCACCAATGAAAGATTCACCTATAATAAACGCTTGGGCAAGACCATCTGGTGAAGGCTGAACAGCATACTCCAGGTTGATACCAAACTGTGTGCCATCACCAAGCAGGCGCTGGAAACTACTCTGGTCTTCAAGTGTCGTGATCAACAGAATATCTTTGATACCAGCCAGCATCAAAACTGACAACGGATAATAAATCATAGGCTTGTCATAGACAGGCAGGAGCTGTTTAGAAACACCCATGGTAATAGGATAAAGACGGGTACCGGAACCACCGGCTAGTATAATACCTTTCATAACTTACTCTAATTATACTCCCAAGCGCTCTCGTGAATAAGAGCCATCGAGGACACGGGTCCACCACGCTTGGTTGTTCAAATACCACATAACCGTTTTTCGAATACCCGATTCAAAAGTTTCCTGAGGTACCCAACCAAGCTCATCTGCAATTTTGCTCGCATCAATAGCATAGCGTACATCATGGCCTGGGCGATCTTTAACATAGGTAATCAAATCTGAATAATGTGCAACACCATCAGGCTTAGTGGGCACCAACTCTTCAAGTAACGCACAGATAGTTCTCACAACATCGATATTGGCTTTCTCATTGTGACCGCCAATGTTGTACGTCTCACCTACGTGCCCTTCTGTAACCACTTTATATAATGCTCGGGCATGGTCCTCAACATATAACCAATCACGTACCTGCAACCCATTGCCATACACAGGTAAAGACTTGCCTTCTAGCGCATTCAGTATCATTAACGGAATTAACTTTTCAGGAAAGTGATAAGGCCCATAGTTGTTCGAGCAATTAGTTACAATTGTGGGTAAAGCAAAAGTACGATGCCAGGCACGCACTAAATGATCGCTGGATGCTTTTGATGCGGAATAAGGCGAGCTTGGCGCATAAGGTGTTTCTTCTGTAAATAGGTCTTCTGGGCCTTCCAGGTCGCCATACACTTCGTCAGTTGAAATATGATGGAAGCGAAATTCTGACTTTTTGTCATCACTCAATGCTTGATAATAGAGTCTGGCAGCTTCAAGCAATTGATACGTGCCAATGATATTTGTCTCGATAAACTCTTTGGGACCATCTATCGAGCGATCGACATGGCTTTCTGCAGCGAGGTGCATTATTGCGTCAGGTTGATGTTGAGCAAACACACGGTCAAGCTCATTTTTATCACAAATATCAACCAGTTCAAAGCTATAACGTTCACTTGAAGAGACATCAGCGAGTGACTCAAGGTTTCCTGCATATGTCAGCTTATCTAGTACCACTACTGAATCTGTTGTCTCATTGATTATGTGCCTAACGACCGCTGAACCAATGAACCCAGCTCCCCCCGTGACAAGTAGCTTCATGCTTTTACCTCGTGCCAAAAAAACTAAAAGGGAATTATACCTTTTTCAATGTCACCCTCGCAATGAAAAATGCTTGAAATAATAGCCAAAATACCGCTAACAGTTTGTTTAATATCGTAAAATCAAAGTGATTTTTACCATACTACGGAAACGACATAAAAAACTGCTGGTAATAAAAAATAGCAGTACATGCTACCCGTTAAGCTTTTCGAGCCAATCTAAAGCTGCATATTCAACTAATAAATCGCAGAATTCGTAAGGCGTTTCCATAAAAAGGGAATTGATACACCAATTCTTATTTAGGCAAACCAAAACACAGGTTGAAGTGAAAAACTGGTCCGCCAAGGCTAGCTCAAAGTAATCGTAAGTACAATTACAACAAGCTTTTTTAGGTTAGAAAAACCTATAACAACACGGAATCCAAGTCAATAAAGCATCCTATTGATTATCTCAGATAATCCTAGCTTAAAAAGTGACAATTCCGCTTTTCATAAAGACTAAAATATTATGTAGAGCTACTTTTTATAGCCGTAATAGGCTTAGCAGGAACTCCACCATAGATATAATTATCTTCTGTCATCTCTTTAGTCAGAGCAGAATTAGCTGCAAGTAAAGATGATTGTGGTAATACGGACCCCGCGGTTAGTGTGCAGTTTGCTCCGACCCAAGCTCCCTCAAGCACAGAAATTGGCTTGGTATCCGATTTACCATATCTAAATGAGCCATGTTGCAGTGTATGATTCCCGGAAACTAATACACTACTAAAGCCTATCATAACACCATTATTTAAGGTTACTCTATCTATGGCGTTTACAACGACGAAGGGCGCCAAATAAACATTATCACCAAAATAGCAGTTTTCAAGATTTCTAATTATCGCATTGGAAGAAACCTGAAAATTTTTGCCACACGCCGGCATCCCTAAACTATATAATGCTCCCCGAAATCTCATGATGAAAGGAATATCTGGTAACCACCCTAAAAACAAACGAATGAACCAAGTATATAACAGCAACCCCTTGTGCTTCATACTACCTCACCTCTAAAATACTATTCAATTGCTGTAACCAGTAATTCTGGAGGGATATTTCAGACATACTTTTTGCACCACTTGTTAGCTTATTCAATAGTGCATCATCAGATAATAAGTTTTCGAGCTTGCTATAAAGTTCATCTCTGGAACCTGGTGTAAAAATCAATCCATTTTCACCATCTTTTACAAACGCCTTAACACCACCAACGTTGGATACAATGACCGGTTTGTGATGAGACCACCCTTCCATTATAACTCTCGGAAAACCCTCGTAATGATTATTTGAAGGCACAACCACGACATCCGAAGCATCGTATAGTTTCGAAAGCTCCGAGTGTTTAAGCTGACCCATGAACCTTACTTGATTTTCCAGACCCAGCTTACTAGACATCCGTTGCGCTGACTCAAGCTCCGGCCCACCACCAACTATCGTTGCCGCTACTTTACCTTTTAGGCGGTAAACAACCTCCAGTAAATCAAAAACCCCTTTATCTTCGACAATACGTCCAACAAAAAGTAAATTAAGCCTTTCCTGATTAGACGGCGATGGTGCATTTATCAATTCTGGCTGTTTCACCATAACATCCACAAATTGGTGAGTATTACTAGGGGAGTACGTACGGCTAAAGTCCTCAAGCACGTCACCTGTGCACAAATTAATGGTGTTTTCGTGTTTACAAATCTTTCTTAGCTGCCAACGAATGAGCCTTGATAATAGAAAGCCGAGCAGCTTCTCTATTCCTTTATACTTTTTACCACGCCATGTATTAGAAGCATCGGCGCACATATGATGGATAACTTTTTCACCGGCTTTAAGCGCTTGCAGACCAAAGACAATACTCCCCATCGAAGGAGTTCGGATCCAAAAATACGCACCAGGGTGCTCCGCAATCACTTTATCTGCACTTTGCTGGAACGCTTTTAAGTACCCAGCTTTAGTAATTGATTTCAGTGTGAAGTCTTTTGTGGATTTATATGCTGGCGAAGGGTAGAAGTGAGAATGCGCCACCTTGGTACTAAATGTAGTCGGTTGCTCAGTAACTTCCTTCATAGGTGAACAGACATAAACATTGTCTTTACCAACAAGATCTTGCAAAAATGCCGCCGATGTTGGCTTTGTATAACAATAGCCATCATAATACTCGAAAGTTTCACCTACAAAAGCTACAATTTTCATAAAAAACCCACTTACTCAATATGGAAATAAAGGTGTATAACCCTTAGCACGGCTAGAAATTTAGACTAAAGGTTAAGTTTAATGTACTTAACTTAGAGAGAGACAATACTAAGAAAAGTAGCCAAAATGGCACACCTTTATAATAACGCCCTACTTGTTTGTAAAACGCATACAACAAGAAAGGCTCTAACAACAAATAAAGTTTATAGTATCGTCCAGATATCACAGTGAAATCGCTAATCACAATACTAAAAATCACAACAAAAAAGGAAAGGAAGACAAGTTCTGGATATACTATCTTTACCTTACTTACTAGTAAAAGAACAATAAAAAAAAGTGCGATTATCAAGTACAGAGTACCCGCCAGAGAGCGTCCGACATTGTACTTTGTACCCACATAATAAGAATAGCCAAAGCTCACTAAAAGATACTCTATAACCAACTTTAGCAATATTAAACCTAGTACAAAAGCCAAACTAAAAAACACATTCTTTTTAGACTTCAATCCATTCGAGACGCCAAAAAAAAGTTTTTGATAGATTGCAAAAATAGCACCAAGTATCACTCCAAAATGAAAAACGCTAGTGATAGGTGCTAAAATATATATGAGCCTACTATTGTGAAATTTCCTAAAAACAATCACAAAGATAATACAAGCTAATGAGTATCGAAGCTGCGTACCAATAAAACCCTGAGAAGATAATATCAAATTAGGCAATGCAAAGAGCATAATCGCGGGTTTTCTATAAAGAAAAAACAGCAATATTGCTATTAAAAAAAGGACTGACATAAAGAAGGTTTCAAAGCTCAAAGAAAAGAACTGAAAGAAGTCAGCCAAAAACTCAAAACCTAGCTCAAATTGATGCCAATCATTATTATAATTACTTTCGTAATTTTTGTAGTCTACATTTAGTGCTCTATCATAGTTCATCAAGGCAAATACACATGAAACACCAATCAACCCGACGAAAAGGCTGATTATACTTTCCACTTTGACAAATCTACTGACGCGCATTTTTAAAGCTTTTCCAAAATAACACTAGGTAACGCACCTTTAACCACTTTCTTTAAAAAAATGGAAAAAAAGCTTGTAGTTATATTGTTTTTCACAGAATAGAGCAATGCTTCAACATACTTTTTGTGCGCTATTATTGTTCGTAATATAACTATTTTCTTAAAACCTTTGGTTGCTTCATCTGACAAGTATGATGAGTAATTATCTAACCACATAGCAGAGAACAAATAGTCGTTTAGCTTGGGGATCTGAACAAAATCATATACAACTTCATCAAGTAATGTAAAAGTTGCTCCAACCTGTTCCAAAGCCAAACAGTATTGATAATCCTGATGACGCTTTAGATCATCAAACTGAACACGCTGAGCTAAACTAGCAGATAACATTATGCCACTCGTTTGAATTATCTCACATGCAACAAATAGATAATCACCAACCCTTTCATGTTGGGAGATGGCACGTCGTGGTCTAGTGAATGTTCTGCCCGATGGCTCAATAATTTTACACCGGCTATAGATAACGTGGTTTAAGCCTTTCTCGTTTAGCAAGCTCAACTGCTTATTTAATTTTTCAGGATACCACTCGTCATCGTAGTCTAGAAATGCAATGACACTTCCAGACGCTGCTTCCACGCCGGTATTTCTCGCGGTGGCGCCATTAGAGTTCGTTGCATGTCGGATTACCCTAAGCCTTGGATCATGCAATGAGGAAAGCTCATCTTCCGCTTTACATGGTGAGCAATCATCAACAACAATGACTTCAAGATGTGTGTAAGATTGATTCAGCGCACTTCTAACGGATTTGATTAGTAGCCCGCTATTCTTTGAATAAAATGGAATAATGACAGAGATTAGCTGCATTGTAGAAGACAACCTATTTGCGACTTTTTGCAAAGCCTTTGATGGCATAATGGAGGAAATAGTAGCAGGATTTTAATAAGCCCAAGTTAACCTCGTTGCGATACAAACGCCATTGCCATTTCAATATTTCCACCTTATTCTGACTCATGCCAACATCGGTACGATAAAATGCCAGTACTTGAGTTATACAATGCGCTTTAGGCGTTTTTTCTAATATCTTCAACCACAATGCCATGTCCTGGCGTTTGCGTATCTTAGGCATATAGAACTTGCCTAAACGTTTTGCATTGTACACCGCCGTTAAGCAACCAATTACATTACTTTTTAACAGCTCAGAGCGTGTTACAGATTCAACAGGCACAACCGTGCCAGCCAGTTTGCCATGCGTTACCTTTTGATAGGCCGTATAAGTAAAATCAACCTTATGCTCAAGCATATAGTTCAGCTGAATTTTTAACTTATCGGGGTGCCACATATCATCCGAATCTAGAAACGCAATAAAATCACCTTTAGCTCGAGAGATGGCATTATTTCTCGCGACTCCCGCGCCCTGATTCTCTGTTTGGATTTGCACTTTGATACGCGGATCTTGAGAAGCATAATTTTCAAGAATACTCTGCGTACCGTCTTGTGAGTTATCATCGGTAATCAATAATTCCCAATACTCATAAGACTGATTTAAAACTGAATTTATCGCCTCATCTATGAATTTTTCAGCATTATAGCTCGGCATTATAATAGATACTAAAGGAGTCATTACTGGCCCATACCAAAAATGACAACTTTCACCGTTTTTAATAAAATTTTCAGATCGGTCAGAGTTCGATGATGTTTGATATAATGGATATCATATTTATGCTTCCACACAGCGTCTTCCACCGACTCACCATAACGATAAGACGTCTGCGCTAACCCAGTTACACCTGGCTTTACCGCATGGCGAAAACGGTAGTAGGGGATCCTCTTTTCCAATTCTTTAATGAATACTTCTCGTTCTGGACGAGGGCCGACCAAAGACATCTCTCCTTTCAACACGTTTATAAGCTGAGGAAGCTCGTCAATTCTGGTCCTACGAATGAATTTACCCACGCGAGTAACTCTCGAGTCATACTTTGATGCCCATTGTGCGCCATTACTTTCAGCATCCTGACGCATAGACCTGAACTTTATTACGTGAAACTCTTGGTTATACTGTCCAGTCCTTTGTTGTTTATAAAGTACCGGACCACGGCTCTCCAACTTAATCAATATTGCCGTAATCATCGCAATAGGGATAGTCAAGACAAGCAAGAAAAACGAAAACAGTATGTCTAAAGTGCGCTTTACAACTTGCGTCCGTTTAGACGACAGAATAGTGAATGATTTTTGGTGCAAAAAATAGCTGCTATGCAATAAATCTACTTCAGTATAACCATTTCTTTCATCTAAATAGCTCACCAAAGGTTCTACCCAAGCACCATACTCAGTCGCTTCTACAAGAAACAGGTTTTGCTTAGCTTCCAAGCGGCTAGACTCATAATGACATAGCACCTTATTCTCGAATGAGGTAACGGTATAATCATTAAATACCACTTTAAATCCGCAGCCTTCTAATAGTTTGCTGAGTACCTCAATCCGATCTTCCGGGCTATATAGGTAGACAGTGCCTTGGTTACGAGCTTTAAATGCCGTAGATCTGAACGGTAATTTCTTCAAGATATATAACTCCTACCTACACTAAACTATTTCTGACAGCTACGCTGGTTAGACAAAGTTATAAGTATATATCTAAGCATTAGTACTAAAGATGTTAGAAAGAGCGCAGCCACAGCAGCCAGCACTGAAAAAAGGCCTTTTCTGGGAAAAAATGGATACTCAGCAATAAAAGGCGGATCAACTACTTCAAACATCGCCTCTTCTCTTGTTGTAGCCATCATTTTCTTCTTCTCTTCTTCTTCGATTAACTTATAAAGCACTTGATTCAACGACTCGAGAGCTTGGGTTTCGATTCGATTTTGATAATAGCTTATGCTCTTTTCCGCATCGTTTATTTCTTTGTATTTGAAATATTGATTTACATAGTCAACCAGCTTATCCAATGTTTCTTTAGCGAAAAGCGGAGAATAATGCGTCAAGGTAATTGTCACAAAGCTCGAATCTTTATCTTGAGTTATAGTGAAAAAATCCTTTAAAAAGACTGCATAGACTTGTAAATCACTTGGCTCGAAGCTTAGCCCATCTTCACTTTCTTTCCAGCTTTTGCTGTCATTATCATAGAGTTCATCATCATAAGTCAGTTCATTATTGCTTTGATCCCAACCTGTTGCAGCCCAAAATGCCGGCTTTAAATTATGCTCGTTAATAAAGTCAACAATGAACTTCCTACTTTCTAACGTAGCAAGAGCCAACTGTGTCTTATCATCTCCCCCACCCAAGTTAATCCCTGACAAAGCAGCTAAACCGCCAATTGCACTGTTACTCGGAGAAGACTTAGCAGATGATACAGGTGACACCAGAACTTCACTTTTGTATTCGTTTGGTAACTGAGAGACCCCCAAATAGGTTGCAACAAACGCAACCACAGATACACATAGAATGATTTGCCACTTAGACAGTATGAAATATATCAAGTCTATAAAATCGACCTCTTCATCGAGGTAACTTTTCGCGGTGATATTATTGTCCTGCATATTGAAATACCTTTGCATCAAAGACTAGTAATAGCGGCAAGTGCGATACCTAACTGGTAGGCGATTTGGGTTGCCGTGCTCCAGAGAGTAAAGTTGTCCATATGTGAGGAGTCCATAGGCACTACAATGGTGTCTCCGGCTTCTAGCCCACCCTGATGATCTTCAACTGCGAACCAGCTCGACTTCCTTGGCAATACAACTGAACCATTCGCTTTGATGATATAAATTTGATCTTCTTCAGCCCTATCCTTCATACCACCGCTGAGATCGATATATTCATCCAAACTGATCCCTTTTCTGAATAAGTGCGCTGACGGGTAATTCACCTCTCCGATAATCGAGATAGAATCCTGCAATACAGGTACATACAATGTATCCCCATCTTGCAAAACAACATCTTCCATCTTTGATAGGATTCTAGGCAAATCAATTACTAATCGCCCAACTGCTTCAACTTTTGAGAGATCGGCCATTATCTTGTTCATGTCTGAATAACTCAATGAAGCACTAGAAACTGATTTTTGCATGCTTCTGGCGGCTAGATCTTTGCGCAAGTTTTCAGACAGCGTTTCTATTTGTTTCTCTTCTTGTTCTTTAAGCGATTCGCGAGTCAAGATCGCGGCTTTGGGCTCTGCAAAGCCTGTAAGGCCGCCCGCTCTTTGGATCAAACTATGTAACGTATCACCTCGTTTAACACTGTACGTACCAGGAAAATTAACTTCTCCTTGCAAACTAACGCGATAACTTTCTTGCCAATTTGGCTTTGTCAGAATATTTACCGTGTCTCGGCTTTGTAAGCGTTCTTCAGCCGTTTCTGCGTTCCAATCCAGACGGAGGTTCGATATTTCTCCTGTCTCAGCGTAACGAGTAAGCTCAAAGTACTCAGCATAAGCTGACTCAAGCAAGCCGCCTGCAGCATCAATTGCATCTTCAATTGTGGCATTTTCAGCCAGAGGGTAGATACCTGGGAATTTAACTTTACCGAGTACCTCAAAGGTTGCAACCTGACTGCCAACACTCGCCTGTTGTTGTAGTTTTAAGTTTATGGGGGCTAATAATTGCTCTCGGCTAAAAGGCGCCAGGCCTGCTGCTTTTTTCTCTAAGTAGCGCTCTTTAATTCCAACTGACTTCTCGTCAAGGCTAAGACCAAATAATACTTTTTGCTCGAATTGACTGTGTTCGTACAAATGCCAAAGCTTCACCTTCTCTTGTAAGCTCTTTTGCTCTGCTGTAAGTGCTAAGTTTACAAGCACCTCTTCTTCTTCAAGCGCAGAAGAGAAGCGACTGAAGATAAACAGCTTATCATTCTTTTGAAGCATCACTTTTTTGCCAGTGAGCACATCGTTTATTGAAAACTGCAGTACTTCAATATTACTGAGTTGATCTCGCTCCCGAACAATAATGGCGTATTCTAAGTCCGCTTGCGGTAGCAAATCCGTTTTTAAATTAGTCAGGATCTGATCTACCGAAATGCCGTCTTTCCACTGATAGTGACCTGGTCGAGTTACGGCACCTATCAGTGTAATAGAATCGACAATCGTTTCTCCGACAGGCATCACTTTAATATGATCGCCTCCTTGAGGCACATAGGTTGTTTCAGATGCATTTCGATAATCAACAGATAACGCACTGCTGACAGCATTGTCAACAACACGATTAACCTGAACTTTCTTTAGGTAAGCCTCAGCTTTAAACCCCCCAAACATCTGCTTAAGTTCTTGTGCAGACTCACCATTTTTTAATTCAAAAATAGCAGCTCTTCTAACCATTCCTTCGACTTTAACCTGAGGGCCAACAGATGGTACAAAAACAACATCTCCATCGCGCAGTGTGATGTCGCCTGCACTATCACCTCTTAAAAGCAAATCATATAAATCAAGCTCAGCTGCAACATTACCGTCACGTTTAACCTGTACTCTACGTAACGATGCGATATCACTCAAACCACCGCTCGCAAACAGCGCGTGAGTAACCGTAGACAGTGGGGAAAGCACGTAGCTACCAGGTTTATAGGCTTCGCCTACAACCATGACTCGAATAGAGCGAAGTTCTGCAAGCGACACATAAGCATTTAAACCAATTGCCTCACGTTTTATTTTCTCTTGAAGCAATTTTTTTAATTCACTGTAGGTCAGGCCAGCAACACTCACGGGTGAATAGTCAGGAATACTTAGCATGCCCTCACCATCCACAATAACACGATGAGAATGGCTTTCTTTACCGTAGAGGTTGACCGAAATAACATCACCAACACCAATGATATAACCTTGAGGAGCCGAAACTGCCTCTGTTGGAGCAAAAGTAGTTGGCTCACCAGAGAATAAGTCATAACCAAACGGCTCTAGTTCCTCCACCTTAGGTTTCAAGGGGTCTTCAACCACCTCTTCCTCTTCTCGCTCGATGTCTCTCGGTAGTATGCTATTTATGTTTTCTTTTTTAGTTTGCGGGTTTACTGCCCCCGAAGTAGTGGCAGAACCAAGTGTGGAAATATCTACACCATATTGCTTAGCTAGCGCCTGTTGCTGTTCTTCTGGCAGTTTCTTAAATTGTGCTATTTGTTCTGGTGTTGGGTTAAATGCCAAAATAATGGAACTAAAAACGAGTGTCATTAGTGCAAAAAAGCGCTTTAAGAACATTCCAAACCTGCTACTAGTTGTACAAAGATAAAAAAGATTCGATATTTTACACGAATAGTCGCCAATAGAAAAAGGGACTTTCGCCCCTTTTAGTATTTTCTTTGTGAATTTAAGTACAAGCTTTGTTAAAAGCTGTAAACCAAGGTCAAAGATGTTTCCGTATCGGTATTTTCTTTGCCTTCGTCGACTGTTGAGTTATGAGTAATATTGTACGCCACCTTCATCTGCAAAGATCCGTTAATTTTAGTCATCAATGCTGATTCAGACGTTGTTTTAGTGTTGGTATCACCGTACTCCACCCCAACCACTTGCGTGAAACGGGCGTTATCGGATACCTGCCACTCAAAGTCTACCTTGGCAACACCAATCACTTCATTATCTGTGGTGCCAGCAAGCGGGTTACCATTCTCATCCACCTCGGTACTATCGTCCTGATACTCAAAACGTTTCATACCTGGACCAATTTCAGCATCCAGGTACATAGTGTCCAGGCTCAATAGGCGTAAACCGTAACCCACCGATACAACGGTTTCACTGCGATAAGCACCAAAGTAATCAGAATCGTACGAGCCATAGATAAACAAGTGGCTATGGTCTTCGGTCAGCTTATAGTTACCTTGCATAGACACAGAGTACTTCTCATTGGTGCGTTCGCTGATGCGTTCACCATCATCATTTTCGATTTCATCTTCCTTATAGATACCGTCCAGTTTGTATTCATTACGCCAGTTTTCAAGGTTATGCTTGGCTTTAAGCGCACCTTTGAGTGTTGTGGTCTCGGTGTTACCACTGGTAATAATGGCCCCCACTTCACTGGTGATATCCCAGGCTTTTTCCTGTTTTGGCTTCGTTGCAGGGGCTTCTTCTGCAGCAACATTCGTGCTAATCGCTGCCAATACGCACAGAGATAATAATTTTAATTTCATTGCCTATAAACCTGTCATTAATTAGTCTTTGTGAAGGTGAATATCCATTTGTGGGAATGGAATTTCGATATTAGCATCATCCAATGCTAATTTTATATTCTCTACAAGGTCAAAGTAAGTGGGCCAATAATCAGAAGTCGCCACCCAAGGGCGCACAACAAAATTGACACTTGAATCCGCCATTTCTAGTACAGCGACCGTATAAGCGGGCTCTTTCAGGATCCGCTGATCTTTGTCCAGCACGGATTTTAACACATTTTTTGCCTCTCTGAGATCAGCCTCATAGCTTACCCCGATAACCAAGTCTATTCGTCGTGTTTTCTCTCGAGAGTAGTTGACGATTGCACCCGACATAATCGCTGAGTTTGGCATGATGATAACCTTGTTATCCGGTGTTCTCAGTTCAGTAGAGAAGATCTCAATACGCTGTACACTGCCCCCTTTACCACCCGCTTCGATATAATCTCCAGACTTAAATGGCCTGAGAATAATAATCAAAACACCAGAAGCGAAATTCGACAACGAGCCTTGCAATGCTAAGCCGATTGCCAAACCAGCAGCACCGAGAATGGCCACAAAAGAGGTTGTCTCTATGCCAACCTGTGAAAGCGCCATAAGTAAGGTTGCTGCAAACACAATGCTGTATGCGATATTGCCGACAAACGCGCCAACGGCTTTGTCTACCTTACGCTTGTTAAACGCCTTTTCTGTGAGGTTTGCAGCAAGCTTTGCCAGTTTCATACCTACAAGGAAGATAACAAGCGCTAATAGCCCCTGTAAAAGATAGTGAATGATAAGAGAAGAGTTATCATCGACCCAATGAACGATTGATTCCATAGTGACTCCTGTGTGCACTTGAGTGAGATAGCGGGGTGAGTGTACTCCGCCAGTATGAATATTCGCTTTACAGATTAGGATACTCAACAAACTTCTTTGAGATTTTTTTCAATTTAACCCTTTGCAAAGCCCGTGTTTTTATGTATTATGCGCGCCACACCAGCAAAGGTGTTATCTATTTGTGGCGGCTGTAGCTCAGTTGGTAGAGCCCCGGATTGTGATTCCGGTTGTCGCGAGTTCAAGCCTCGTCAGTCGCCCCACTTCCCCCTTGTTACCATCCCCTTTTTTATTTATCAAAAACGTTCTCTTCGCATTAATTTTGCTTACACAAGAT
The DNA here is from genome assembly GCF_022347845.1 of Pseudoalteromonas sp. McH1-42. Taxonomy (NCBI): domain Bacteria; kingdom Pseudomonadati; phylum Pseudomonadota; class Gammaproteobacteria; order Alteromonadales; family Pseudoalteromonadaceae; genus Pseudoalteromonas; species Pseudoalteromonas sp. McH1-42. The sequence continues at coordinate 46,448 of NZ_JAKRFU010000013.1, forward strand.
CCAATTGTCCATTTGTATCAGGTTTACATAACTATATCCTTCATGCTAGATATAGACACATTTTCGTTACATATCAATGATTATGTCAATTTTTAGGCATAAAAAATGCCACCTTACGGTGGCATTACACACGGGATTATTTCTACTTTACAGATAGAAATTCTTTTCGCTATTTCCAGCTTCTCATTTTATGACCTTTTAGGGCATAGAATAGAATAAACAGATAGCTGGGTAGCATTAAACTATACGCACCTTGAGCGCCAAGGCCTGCAACATTACCGACTCCGATTAACAGCGGTCCTAACGCGCCCCCAGCAATACCCATGATCAACAGGCCTGATGCTGTACCTGTCAAACGCCCTAAGCCATCAAGCGCCAAAGGCCAAATTGCAGGCCACACCATCGCATTTGCAAAGCCTAACAGAGCAATACATAGAAGCGGATCCGGCAGCTGAGGGCCACCAAATGGAACAAGCAGTAAATTTGCCAGAGCAGTCGATTCATTGTCCCCTAAAACTACAGCAAAAACGGTAACAATACCAGCGATTGCAGACATGACGAGTGCATTTTGTTGTGACATAAAGCGTGGGATCAGCGCGATACCAATCGCGTAACCGATCAGCATACAACCCATAGTATAGGAAGTCATGACAGAGTAATCAGCAATCCCTAACTGCAAAGCGTACGAACCAATGGTGTCTGCAGCGATCACTTCAACCGCAACATACAGTGCAATACCGATCACACCCAAAGCGAGATGGGGGTGGCTCAGGGCTTCTTTCACTTCCCCTTTACTGGTTTGACCTTCTTCTTCAAACACTAAGTCAGGTAATGGAGAAAACTTAGCAAATGCAGCAAATAAGAAAATCAGCCCTGCGATACCTAGGTAAGGTGCTATCAGGCTATTCGCCATCATATCTTTCTGAGCCTGACTCAGTGATTCACCCTCATTCACAACACCGCTTACAACCACGGCAGCGAATACGATCGGAACAATTACACCGGCCGACTTATTCAGCAATCCCATAATACACACACGCACTGCAGCAGAGCGTTCTGAGCCCATTTTTACTACATAAGGGTTTACCGCGGTTTGAAGCACCGTCTGACCAACCCCGATCATTAGTTGCGCGAACAAGAAGATCTCAATCATTTGCATCTTCGCTGCCGGAATATACATCAGCGCAGACAACGCCATGACTGCACAACCAATCGCCATGCCATTTTTATACCCAACTCGCTTTATCAGCATCGCTGAGGGGATCCCCGCAACGGTTACGGCGATATAAAATGAGGAAATAATGAAAGAGGCCTGTAGCGGACTCAGTTCCAGCATTTGCTGAAGGAATGGTGTGATAGCACCATTTAACCAGGTGATACAGCCCAATATAAAAAACATTGAGCCAGCAAGTGTCATAGGTAACCAGACACTCTGCTTTTCGAGGTCATCTTTTTCCACTGTCGCTTCCATAAAACTCTTCTTGTTGCTAATTAAGATTAATACAGGTCGGATTAAAACGAATTAAAAATAATCCGGATTATTATTTTCTGTGCTATCGGCCCAGACAGTCGCATCATGATGACGGCTTTTAACAACTCAGGATCAAAATGACAGCGCTGACATTTAACTTTACGTTAAAATTTAGCCTTTTTCTAGTTAGTTTTGTAATCAAGTGTCCTCAGTTTGGGGAAGTAATAACACCTTCCCCATAACAGAGTAACCAGACAATTAGTCTAACTGGGTGGTACGACTGAACTTTTTATCGCCTAAACGGGTACGTAACAGTACGCCGTCAACGTTACTTACACTCATCGGAGCTGTGTAAGTTTGCCAACTAACACCACTATCAAGGCTGACCTCAATCGTTAGGTACTCAAATGCACTGTTGGCATGTAACTGACCGTCAATCACTTTTGCCCCGGGTACAGGTAAGTTCACGTTAACGCCGGCTTTGTCTAGCTTAGACAGTTCTTTTAACGCCAGTGCAGCTGAAAATCCGCGCCAGTCCTGAGCAAAGCGTTTCTTATCGATACGCTTTCCTTCCCAACCTGCTTTATGCCAGGCTCGTTCTGCCATCGCCAGTAATCGCGGGAACACCATTGCCTGTACCTGTGCTTCAGTACGGATAGTTTCACTCCAGACCTGACCCTGAATACCGAGGATGTTTTCTGGCTTTTCTAGCGCAGGCATCGCGCGACCAACCAGCGCCTCTAAATTTTCAATCGGTGCACCACTGCGCGTAAAGTCAGCATTGGCATAAACATCATCCGGCATGTAGCTAAACGTTTTCTTGCTATCAGTATAGCGCGCGGCCCAATAATATCCGCGTTCAGCAGGGTGCGGCTCATAAGGGTGATCAAAGTACAGGTGCGTGCCATGTGATAACACAACCTGGTAGCCATCATTTGCCAGACGATGTGCCCTGTCAGCAACCCCCCATTCCCAGATATTATCCCAAACATTTGCTGTAAAGACTTCATTTGGAAATGCATCACGGTTAAATGGGTTGACCCGGTCATACATCAGACCGTCTTCCCATGCCCCCGGGGCAATTCCGCGTTTTGCAAACAGCGTTGCAACACGTTGAGTAAAGTAAGGTTTCAAATCAGCTGGGCCTGCAACCCCATTATTGGGATCGGCAAACATAGCCTGACAGACAGGAGAGTCTACCCAGGAACCAGCCCCGACTTCATCTCCGCCGAAGTGCAGATTCGTCAGACGCGTACCAGCTTCTCGATACATGCCTTGCAATTCATAAGTAACTTTTTCAATGAATGCGTAAGTCGAGTCCTGACACACATTCATAGAGTTATCAGTATAATTCTGCACTGTGATGTACTTTGAGGTGTCCTGAGGATCGCTCAGTAAATAAGCACGTGCCTGCTCAGGTTTGCCTGCTTCCATGAGTGTATGATAACGCGCTTCCATTGCCTTGATTGATGCTCTTGCATGGCCTGGACCTTCAATCTCAGGGATGATTTGGACGTGACGTGCTTTGGCAAATTTCAGTAGTTCCACAAATTCATCTCGGGTCAGATACCCGTTACCCGAACCTGATTTGTGCGGGCCTGTACCAAGCTGTGTAAGTAAACACTCACGCTCCTCTAAGTCGAAGCAGCGATATGCTCCAATATCGGTCAGCTCTGGTAAACCCGGGATCTCCAGCCGCCACCCTTCATCTTCAGAAAAGTGCCAGTGGAACTTGTTCAGTTTGTAGCGCCCCATTTGCTCAACCAGCTTGAACAGAGCCTCCTTACCATGATAATTGCGACCGTTATCATAGTGCATACCACGCCAGCCAAAACGCGGCGCATCCTTGATGTCAACGTTAGGCACGCTGACCTGGCCTTGTTGCTCAGCCGGGAATAAAGCAAGCAAACTCTGAATACCATAAAACACACCAGCATTGTCATGGCCTGTGATCACGATTTTGTCGTCGTCTACTTCCAGCTGATAACCTTCACTGCCCAGCTCGTCTAACTCTGCCACACGCAAATAAATGGTCTTGGTTTTACCGGCACTGATGTGGTCTGGCTGGGCGTCCAGCTGGAGCCCATAGTCGGCCAAATCTTCCTGAAATACCGAAACTTCGCTCTTTAGCCTGCCCGCATAACGGATCTGCCATTGGTTGCTGAGCTCAGCATAACCCCGGTTAAAATCGACATCCATTGGTTTGGGAATAATGCGTTTCAAGGCATCTTCGCGTGAAAGCTTACCAGTCTGCTGATTTTGTTCATAACGCCATGATGCTGTAGCGCGCGGAGATAAATCCTCTGGCTCGGCATGACGATCCAACTGGTTATCACGCACAATTGGGGCAACAAAATCCAGCATATTCTCACTGTCTGTGTTGGCGAATACAGCCGGCTTTGCGTTACCACTAACCATAAAAGCCCGGGGCATAAAGTCGGTATATGCAGCTATCCAGGCAGCAGCTTCATAGGGGATTTCCAAGGTTTCACCCGGCTTTAACCCGGCGAATGCTTTGGTCGGTACTAAACAATGCAAATCACCATTCACATGTTCAAACTTTAGGCCAGCGGCCTGTTGCGTGGCAACTTTTCTGATTGAGTGGAAATAGATCTGCCAGTCACTTTCACCGGCCGGTAAGGCAATTTTGGAGTTATTTTGTAAGGTAATAGAAGCCAGAAAACTACTGCTGCCATTATGGTGATTATTTTCTACCGCAAACATAAAGGTGGTGTTATCAGTAAAGGCTTGCAGTTGCGAGCTATCCCAGGCGGCTTTAGCCATCATCGGGACTAAAAGCGTGGCCGCGATGGCCCGGGTGAGCAGTTTTTTCTGTATTTTCATTCCGGCTCCTTAACCTGCGCTGAGCGCAAACTTCAAATTGTTGTAAATACCATCATATAGAAGAAAAAATGACAGCGCTATCAATTTTTCCTTGCAAGATCTCTATATTCAATTTTATCAATCGGTTAATACAAAAAAGCCGCCATATTCTGGCGGCTAAAATAGCAGTAAACACTTACCAGATTTTGACCCGCTCTTGCGGTTTGAGATACATTTTGTCGCCTTCTTTAACATCAAACGCATCATAAAATGCAGGCATATTAGGCAACACCCCAATGACACGATAGTGGCTGGGTGAATGCGAATCGGTCATCAAACGGTTACGCAATTCTTCATCACGATATTGTCGACGCCAGATCTGTGCCCATCCCATAAAAAAGCGCTGCTCTCCGGTGTAACCATCAATCACAGGGGCGGGCTTGCCTTCAAGGGATAATTGGTAAGCTTTTAACGCCACACTCAGGCCGCCTAAATCCCCAATGTTTTCACCCAGCGTCAGTTCGCCGTTCACATTTGCGTCTTCAAAAGGCCGATACTGATTATATTGCTCAACCAGCTTCTGACTGCGCGCCTGGAATTGCGCCAGATCTTGTTCACTCCACCAATTGCGTAAGTTGCCATCACCGTCATATTTGGCCCCCTGATCGTCAAACCCATGACCGAGCTCATGGCCAATGACGGCACCAATCGCGCCATAGTTAACAGCATCGTCCGCGTCCAGGTTAAAAAATGGGGGTTGCAAAATGGCCGCAGGGAACACAATTTCATTATTCACAGGATTATAGTAGGCATTCACCGTTTGCGGTGTCATGAACCACTCACTGCGATCAACCGGTTTGTCGACCTTGCCCACCATGTCCTGATAGGCCCACTCATTATAACGGACATAGTTGCCCACCAGATCGTCGGCGTTGATCTCCAGGCCAGAGTAGTCACGCCATTTGTCCGGATAGCCAATTTTAGGCGTAAACTTGCTTAACTTGACCTTCGCGGCCTGCTTTGTTTCAGCACTCATCCACTCCAGCTCATCAATTGACTGGTCAAATCCTTTGATCAAATTATCGACCAGCTCTCCCATACGGGCTTTGGCTTCTGGCGGAAAGTACTCTTTGACATAAATTTTACCCAGCAGCTCGCCCAATACGTCATTGCTGGCATTCACCGCTTTCTTCCACACAGGTGCCTGCTCTTCCAGCCCGCGCAGCGTTTTACCATAGAAGTTAAACTTCAGGTCAACTGCCGTTTTATGTAGCAGCTGTGCATAGTCGCTGGCAAAGTGGAAAGTCAGATAATCACGCCAGGCGGTTATTTCAGTGGTGCCAATCAAATCAGATAAGCCTTGCAGATAACTTGGCTGAGTCACGACCAGCTCTTTGGTCTCTAAACCAAACCCTTTCAAGTAGACTGAGAGGTCAAAATTTGGCAGTTGTGCATTCAACGTATCAACCTGAAACTTATTATAGGTTTTATCCGCATCCCGGCTTTCAACCCGTGACCACTGAATTTCAGCTAAAGCGGTTTCAAGTGCCATGATGTGCTTAGCCGCTTGCTGCGCACGGGGCTGATCATAACCCATAACCTGCAACAAGCGTTCGATATACTGGCTATATTCGGCGCGAATGCGTGTGAATTTTTCCGTATCCTGAAGATAAAAATCACGATCAGGTAAACCCAGGCCTGATTGCCACAGGTATAGTGTATTCACGGTCGAGTTTTTAGCATCGTTGTTTGCATACCAGCTAAGTGGTGTGGTACCACCCTGAGATAAAGCCCGGGCAAATAATGCTGGCAACTCAGATTTATTTTGTAATGCCTGAAACGGTGCCAGGTAAGACTCCAACGGTGTTGTCCCCAACTCTTCCCGAGCCAATTCATCCGTATAACTTCGATAGAAATCACCCAGTTTAGCTTCATCCGAACCGGGCTTGGCCTGATCGTTACTCGCAGCCTGCTCCAGTGTTTTTCGCAGTGCTTTTTGTGATGCATCATACAGTTCCGTGAATGAACCATAATTCGATTTGTCTGCCGGTATCTCTGTGCGCGCTAACCACTTGCCATTTACGTGATAATAAAAATCATCCTGTGCTCGAACGGCACTGTCAATATTATTCAACGCGATCCCTGAGTTTAGCTTACTCTCAGCTTGAGTAACTTCTGATTGCGATTCGGTTTTCACAGGCTCGCTACAAGCTGTCAGACCTAGTGCAAGTGCAACCGCGGCAGCAGTGACTGTTATATTCTTCATCTTTATACCCTTAACATCAAATTTGCTCAACGGCCGTTGTTACTGATCCATGCCATACTGTTGTGCCAGCGCTTCAAGGATCGCCACATTGGCTGCTGGAAAAGCCAATTGATTGAGCTCATTCCAGTTTACCCACTGACTGGGTTGCCCTTCCAGACCCACTGCGTGTCCCGAAAAATCTTCGACCTTATGCACTTCCAGTTTAACCTGTTTATCGCCATAGTCATGCTCAATCACGAGTAAATGTTCAGAACTATGCACATCAATACCAATTTCTTCTTTTAACTCTCTGGCTAAAGCTTGAGTCACCGTCTCCTGCGCTTCAATCTTTCCACCCGGGAACTCCCATAGCCCACCCTGGTGTTGTTCTTTCGCGCGTTTACATACAAAAAACTGTGCATCCCGAATGATGACACCGACCGCTACATTCACAATTTTCTTTGTCATATCTAACTCAAATATTCTGTTTTTCTGAGATAAAAAAAGCGACTCTAGGTCGCTTTTTCATAGGGTTTCTGCAAGCTTATTTCAGCTTACCGCAACACTGTTTGTACTTTTTACCCGATTTACATGGGCACGGTTCGTTACGTCCAACTTTAGGCTCAGTGCGTGCAGCGACCGCAGCACCTTGTGGTGCTTCACCGCCCACAGGCTCAGACTCTTCATGCTGATACTGACGTGGAGCCTGCTCGCTACGACGATGCTGCTCTTCAACTTTCTCAACATCCTCTTCAGCACGCACCTGCACTTTGCTTAATACTCCGACCACGTCAACCTTAAGGTTTTCGAGCATTTCAGAGAACAATTCAAACGACTCGCGCTTGTATTCCTGTTTCGGGTTTTTCTGTGCATAACCACGTAAGTGGATGCCCTGACGTAAGTGGTCCATTGCCGCAAGATGGTCTTTCCAGTGCTGATCCAGGCTTTGTAGCATCACAGCCTTTTCAAACTGACGCAGTACCTGTGCACCAACCATCTCTTCTTTTTGCTTATATGAGGCATCAATTTCTTCGCCGATACGCTCGCGTAAACGCTCTTCGTACAGCTTGTTGTCTTCCTCAAGCCATTGCGCAATCGGTAGCTCAACCATAAAGTCATTCTTCAGGCGTTCTTCAAGGCCCGGAATATCCCACATTTCAGCCAGGCTCTGCGGCGGAATGTACTGATCAATCGCGCTATTGATGACATCACCCCGGATAGCTGAAATCGTTTCAGAAATATCACCTTCTTCCAGCAGCTCATTGCGTTGCTCATACACCACTCGACGCTGGTCATTGGCAACATCATCGTACTCAAGCAGCTGTTTACGAATATCAAAGTTACGTGCTTCGACTTTGCGCTGCGCATTTTCAATCGCACGGTTAACCCATGGATGCTCAATCGCTTCACCACGTTGCATGCCCAGTTTGCGCATCATGTTGGTCATACGCTCACCGGCAAAAATACGCATCAATGCATCGTCCATTGACAGGTAGAAACGGCTTGAGCCCGCATCACCCTGACGACCAGAACGACCACGTAGCTGATTATCGATACGGCGAGATTCATGACGCTCAGTACCGATAATGTGCAGACCCCCCGCTTCCAGAACAGCGTCATGTCGCTTCTGCCACTGTGCCTTTATGTCGTCAATCTGCGCATCGCTTGGGTTTTCCAGCTTGGACACGTCATTCTGCCAGTTACCACCCAGCATGATGTCCGTACCCCGGCCAGCCATGTTGGTTGCAATCGTCACGGTACCCGGTAAACCCGCATCTGCAATAATATCAGCTTCCTGTGCGTGGAATTTCGCATTCAGGACATTGTGCTCAATTTTTTCCTTACGCAGGAAGTGCGACAGGTATTCAGAGCTTTCGATGGAAATGGTACCAACCAGGACAGGTTGACCACGCTTCTGACAATCGCGAATATCGGTCAGAATTGCTTCGAACTTTTCATCCTGAGTTAGATAAACCAGATCAGCACGATCATCACGGATCATTGGCTTGTTGGTTGGGATAACAACCGTATCCAAGCCATAGATGGACTGGAATTCAAACGCTTCTGTATCTGCGGTACCCGTCATCCCCGCCAGTTTGTCATATAAACGGAAATAGTTCTGGAAGGTAATGGAAGCCAACGTTTGGTTTTCATTCTGGATACGCACATTCTCTTTTGCTTCCACCGCCTGGTGCAAGCCTTCAGACCAGCGACGTCCTTCCATCGTACGACCTGTGTGTTCATCAACAATGATGACTTCATTATCTTTTACAACATAGTCGACATCTTTTTGGTACAGTTTGTGCGCACGCAACGCCGCATAGACATGGCTAAGCAACGTAATGTTACCTGCTGAATACAGCGAGTCGCCTTCTTCAATCAGGCCATTTTTAACCAATAACTCTTCAACTTTAACCTGACCACGCTCGGTTAAATGTACCTGCTTGCTCTTTTCGTCTAATGTGAAATCACCATCACCTTCGACACCTTCTTCATCTTCCTTTTCCTGTAAGGTCAGTTCAGGCACGATTGTATTGATCTTAGTGTATAGCTCAGAGCTGTCTTCTGCCGGACCAGAAATGATCAAGGGTGTACGCGCTTCATCGATCAGGATGGAGTCAACTTCATCCACAACGGCGTAGTGCAATGGGCGCTGAACGCGCTCTTCAATGCTAAACGCCATATTGTCGCGCAGATAATCAAAACCGAATTCATTGTTGGTACCGTAGGTAATATCCGCCGCGTATGCTTCTTTTTTCTGAGCAGGCATCATACCCGGCACATTACAGCCAACTGTCAGGCCCAGAAACTCAAATAATGGACGGTTATTCTCAGCATCACGTTTGGCCAGATAGTCGTTCACAGTAATGACATGTACGCCTTTGCCCGTCAAACCATTTAAATAGGCAGGCAGTGTCGCGGTGAGTGTTTTACCTTCACCTGTACGCATTTCAGAAATTCGACCCTGGTGCAGCACGATACCACCGATCATTTGCACGTCAAAGTGACGCATGCCAAATACCCGTTTAGAGGCTTCTCGCACCGTCGCAAAGGCTTCAGGAAGCATGTCGTCCAGGTTAGCACCTTGCTCAAATCTTTGTCTGAATTCCGCGGTTTTAGCTTGCAGTTGTTCGTCTGACAGCGCCTTGTATTGTTCTTCTAGGGCGTTTATCAGGGCGACCGTTTTTCTCAGATTTTTAATCATTCGGTCGTTGCGGCTACCAAAAATCTTGGTAAAAATTTTCGTTATCATGTTTAAACCATTTCACTCATCTATTTGCGAGCACCTACTTGGGTAACGCGGTTATCACGCTCGCTCGTCCTGTTGGCGACAAAGTCGGACCTTGCTGTGTGCCGAGTTAAATTTGTGCCCTATCATACCAGACTATGCGCGTCTGCAAACCATCAAAAAGTAATCTGTTCCTATTTAACCATACAAGTCAGGCGAAACACACCCAAACCATCTCATGACACACCGGCAATGCCGCATTATCGGCTTCCAGAAAAAGAAAAGAGACACAGTTTTCGAGGTACTAACCCTATCTATGTGGGCTATGCCTGCGTATTTCAACCGTCACCACAAACGCATTGTGCTATCTGTAATGACGCGCACGCGTTATACTTAAAGGGAAGTGGCCGATTGCCTGTAAGGTACACGCTAGTGAGTTATTACTATGAGTAAAAACCGATTTGATCCGAAACCCCTGGACGAGTTAGCCGGCAGCTGGTCGGATAAGCTGCATGGTTATGTGCAAAAAGCACAAGGCATCGCTGAATTACAACAGCCCCTGCACAATGCGCTGGGCCCCGTGCTAAGTAAAAAATGCCGTGTTGCCAACTATCAAGATGGGACCCTATACGTTGAAGCCGCATCAGCGACCTTAGCAACCCGATTAAATTACCTGAAAATGGAGATCCTGAGCAGTTTTCGAGCAGCAGGTTTGCATGATTGTTGCCAAGTGAAAATAGGCACAAATCCCGAAGCACAACAGCGCCTGACTCAGCCTGTGAACCAGGTAAAAGCACCACAGGAAACGTATACTGGCCGGCACATGAGTGCACAAACAGCAGACGATTTAATGGCGCTTGCCGAGCTTGCTCCAGCCGGATTAAAGGAAAAATTACTGCGCCTTGCTAAACATGGCGGACAAAAAAAATGACGCTACAGAGCGTCATTTTCTTAACTTAATTTGCGATTCAAGCAGTGGCTAGAGTCGAATCCACTTCCATGCCTGGTGCCGGCATAGTCACTGGCTCGTCGAATGTTGCCCATTCCCAGGCAGATTCTGTCGCCATAACCTGACGCAATAACTTGTTGTTCAGACCGTGTCCTGATTTAAAACACGTAATCTTACCTAAGATGTTGTGCCCTGCCATAAACATATCGCCAACACAGTCCAGGATTTTATGCTTAACAAACTCATCTTTATAGCGTAACCCGTTCGGATTCAGCACTTTGAATTCATCCAAAACTACCGCATTATCCATGCTGCCGCCTAACGCAAGGTTGTTGGCATGCATGTACTCGATGTCTTTCATAAAACCAAAAGTACGCGCTCGACTGATCTCTTCAGTAAAGCTTTGCGCTGTGATGTCCAGGCCAATACGTTGGCGGCTGGCATTAATAGCCGGGTGATTAAACGCAATTTCAAAATCAATATGGAAGCCATCGTAAGGTTCAATTTCTGCCCACTTATCGCCGTCTTCCACGCGCACTTTTTCTTTGATACGAATAAAGCGCTTCGCCTGATTCTGCTCTGCAATCCCACCTTTTTGCAGTAAGTAAATGAAAGGTAATGCACTACCGTCCATAATTGGTACTTCTGCACTATCCAGCTCAACGATCAGGTTATCAATTCCCAATGCAGCAACAGCAGCAATAAGATGCTCCGTTGTTGACAAACGAACACCATCTTTGTTGGTTAAACAAGTACACAATTGCGTGTCGCCCACAGCTTCAGGGGTTGTTTCAAAATCGACAACCGGGTCGAGATCTACGCGACGAAATACGATCCCCGTATTTACGCTCGCAGGTCGGAGAGTGATCGTGACCTTTTCACCTTTGTGTAATCCTACACCTGTGGCTTTAACGACTTCAGCAATCGTTCGTTGTTTTATCATAGGTTCGTCCGCTTCTGACTGGTTAATGAATAAATAGACCGCAAATTCTATCACAGATAGAACCAGCTGCCAATCGTTTGTTTTTTAACCTGACCTTAGTCAGATTGTTTGCGTAAAAACGCAGGGATATCAAAGTAATCCCCTTTTTCCTTGCCACCAGCGTTATTCGAAGATGCTGGTGTGCTTGGCGATTTAGGCTCAGATGGCGCGGCGCTACCTTGCTCAGGTTCATTACCTTCACTCGCTGTTTGTGTAAAGCTTGGCACAAACATATTCTGCCCTTTACCACCTTCGCTGTCAGAGCCAACCGCCTTTTTCAGGCCATTATCAACAATGCCAAATTGCGGCTTGCGCTCACCACCGAGCCCAGTAGCAACCACAGTCACACGCAGCTCTTCGCTCATTTCAGGGTCGATAACCGCACCCACAACTACTGTTGCATTTTCAGACGCCAATGCTTTCACATGGTTCCCCACAATCTCAAATTCTTCGATTGTGATGTCCATACCTGCGGTGATGTTAACCAAGATGCCTTTCGCGCCTGTTAAATCAACATCCTCAAGCAGTGGGCTGGAAATCGCAGCTTCAGCCGCTTCCTGTGCCCGATCTGGACCACTGGCCGCAGCGGTGCCCATCATTGCAGTACCCATCGCAGACATAACCGTACGTACGTCCGCGAAGTCCACATTGATCAAACCTGAACGTGTAATTAGCTCAGCAATGCCCTGCACCGCGCCGTACAATACGTCATTCGCTTTAGCGAAGGCATCTAATAATGTAGTGCCTTTACCCAAAACTTTAAGTAACTTGTTGTTAGGAATTGTGATGAGTGAATCTACAATTTCTGACAACTCACCTATGCCTTGATCGGCAGCAGCCATACGCTTCTTGCCTTCCAGGTCGAAAGGACGCGTTACAACAGCGACAGTCAGGATACCGAGCTCTTTGGCAACACGTGCCACAACGGGTGCTGCGCCTGTGCCTGTTCCGCCACCCATACCGGCAGCGATAAACACCATATCGGCTCCTTCCAGGCTGGCTTTGATAGCCTCAACATCTTCTTCTGCTGCGCTGCGACCTACTTCAGGATTCGCACCGGCACCCAGACCTTGTGTGATCTGAGTCCCCAGCTGCACAGTCACATCGGCTGACGACTTACGCAGTGCCTGCGCATCCGTGTTCGCCACAATGAAGCGAACGCCTTCAATTTCCTGCTTTACCATGTGTTCTACGGCATTACCACCGCCGCCACCAACGCCGATGACTTTAATAACGGCTTCTTCGCCGTGTTGTTCCATAATATCAAACATCTTCACTCTCCGACTTGAGCTTAAAACTCGCCTTGGAACCACTTAGTGATCCGGTTCCACCAACCATCTTCGGCATCCGCTTTTGTCCTGTGTGCATTCTTGACTTGCAGCGTACGGCCGTATTGTAACAAACCTACCGCTGTTGCGTATGCCGGATCATCAACATAATCGGTTAACCCTGTTATCCCTACAGGCTTACCAACACGAACGGGCATCTGGAAGATATCTTCTGCCACTTCCAATGCACCTTTCATTTTTGCACTGCCGCCGGTCAGTACGATCCCTGCGGCAATCTGATCTTCAAATCCAGAACGTCGGATCTCTTCAAGCACCAGCTCAAACAGCTCTCGAAATCTGGGCTCGACGACCTCAGATAAGGTATGCCGAGACATAATTCGCGCAGGTCGCCCCCCTACGCTGGGTACTTCAATCGTTTCTTCGTTGCTGGCCATCTGGCTACTGGCATAGGCATATTGTACCTTCAGCGATTCCGCGTGAGAAATAGGGGTGCGGAAAATTTTTGCAATGTCTCCAGTCACCTGGTTACCAGCGACCGGGATCACGGCAGTATGACGCAGTGCGCCATTGACATAGATAGCAATGTCCATGGTACCACCACCAATATCCACCACTGCCACGCCCAATTCTTTCTCATCTTCAGTGAGCACAGAGTAGCAGGATGCCAGTGCCGTAAAGGTCAGCTGGTCGACTTGTAAACCACAACGCTCGACGCATTTCTCGATGTTTTTTGCCATGTCATTTGAGCAGGTAATGATGTGCGCCTTAGCTTCCATTCTCACTCCACTCATACCCAGTGGGTTTTTAATGCCTTCTTGCATGTCCACACTGTATTCCTGAGGCAGTGAGTGCAACATCTTACGTTCAGCTGACATAGGCACTGAACGTGCAATGTGGATCACATTGGCAATATCGTCATCGGTAATTTCCGCGTTATTGTTAATCGCAACCACACCACTTTCGTTCTGGCACTGAATGTGTTTACCCGAAATCCCCAAGTATACTGAACTAATTCGACAATCAGCCATCAACTCGGCTTCATCAACGGCCCGCTTGATGGAGTCAGACACCAGGTTCAAGTCATTCACGCCACCCTTATCCATGCCATGGGCAACCTGATTCCCGACACCCACAATACTCAACTGGTTGTCTGCGGTGATCTCCCCAACCGTTGCGACCACCTTGGAGGTGCCCACATCCAGTCCAATCACTAAGTTTCTCTCTGCCGACTTGGTCATGCTTTACTCTTATCTTTATTGTCTTCGTTCTGGCTGAACTTCCAGCTAACCGCCAGTCCCGTATCATACCTCAGGTCAATCACATCGACCTGAGCTCCCTCAGGCTTTTCCAGCCTCGGATAAACATCTATAAATCGTTGCACACGCTGTGCTTTGTCTTCCCGACCGAGGTTAAGCCGTATGCCATTATCCAACCATAGCTGCCAGGCAAAACGCTCAGAGAGTGCCAGGCTGACCAAATTAAACTGATTGACAGCCAGCATTTCTTTTAATTGTAAAAACGTCTGCCAGGCTTCCACTTCACTGCCTTCCGGACCATACAGCTCGGGCAAAGTCTCTGGCAGTCGTGTGCTGTTAGCCTGAAATACGCCACCAGCATGATTTAATAACAGGTCACTGTTCCAATACGCTACTGGTTGATGCTCCACTACATATACCTGCAAAGCATCTGGCCACTGCTTCCTGACTGAGACAGTGGCTACCCAAGGTAACGCTTGCACTGCATCGTGTACCGCCTTGACATCCAGTTCAAAAAAACTCGACAGATCCGTTTTGCGGATCGCCAGGACGATGTCATTTTCGGCTGTGTAATAGGGCTGACCAAGCACCGTCAGCGTCTTAATTTGAGTATCTCTGTGCTGAGTCAACCAGTCTCGGATCCACAACCCACTTTGCATCAGACCAATAAGCACTATCAGGAAAAAGCCGACACCAAACAGCAAAGACCAGTTGATGCTTTGCCTTAACGCGACGATTTTTCCCAAAAGAGCACGCATATTAAAGGGTTTGCTCCAAAATGCGAATAACTAATTGCTTAAATGACAACCCATTTTGCTTCGCGGCCATCGGCACCAGTGATTTCTCTGTCATACCAGGGACCGTATTCACTTCAAGAAGATAAAACTGGCCATTACCATCTTGCATCGCATCCACTCGGCCCCAACCAGTTGCGCCCACCAACTCGAAAGCATGTTTAGCCATCACCTGTAACTGCTCAGTGTAAGCGGTATTGATGTCTGCCGGACAATAGTACTCCGTACTGTTGACCTGATACTTAGCCTGATAATCATAGAACCCACGAGGCGTGCGCATTTCTATCACTGGTAACGCATCTTCCCCAAGCATGGCGACGGTAAACTCGCGGCCCTCAATCCATTGTTCAATCAAAATTTCATCATCGTATTTAAATGCTTCATTGAGCGCGGCTTGCAGCTCCTGCGCCGACGTCGCCTGAGTCATGCCGATGCTGGAGCCTTCATGACTGGGTTTAACCATGACTTTGCCGAATTTGGCCATCAGTGCCGTGGTATCAATTTCCTGAGCCGCTGTGACCACACAATAACGAGCCGTACTCAGCTTGGCAGACTCAAACAATTGTTTGCAGCGGACCTTATCCATCGCTAATGCACTGCCCAACACACCGCTACCGGTATAAGGCAAGCCCATAAACTCAAGCGCCCCCTGCACAGTACCATCTTCACCACCACGACCATGCAAGGCAATAAATACCCGATCAACTTGCAGGCTTTTTAGTTCCCACAAATTACGCTCAGCCGGATCAAATGGCACCACATCAATGCCCGCTTCTTCCAGAGCGTTGATAATTGCCTGACCCGACTTTAGTGACACTTCTCGCTCAGCAGACAAGCCACCCAGCAACACCGCGACTTTGCCAAACTTACTCATAATACACCTTGCTTCAGCTTTTCGACCGACAACTCTGTTGCTGCCAGTTGTTTTACGATTTGCCCAATATTCCCAGCCCCCTGAGTGATCACCAGATCGTTATCGCGTAATACATCTGCCAGAACCGCTTTTAAGTCCTGGCCATCCACAACATGGATTGGCTCCACACCGCGCTGTCTCAAGCTACGACATAAACTCTTACTGTCAGCCCCGACAATGGGGCTTTCCCCCGCACTATACACATCTAACAACAACAACTGATCGACTTCGCTGAGCACTTTCACAAAGTCTTCATAAAGGTCACGGGTACGGGTATAACGGTGCGGTTGATACAACATAACCAGACGTTTGTCGGGCCAGCCTGCACGAGCTGCACGGATCGTCACAGCCACTTCCGACGGGTGATGACCATAGTCATCTACCAACATCACTTCACCACGTTCATTTTGGAACGAGCCATAGTGCTGGAAGCGGCGTCCAATCCCTGCAAATTTATCCAGAGCAGCAAGAATCGCTTCATTGCCAATCTCATGATCTTTTGCCACCGCAATGGCCGCAGTGGCATTCAGTGCATTGTGCTTACCGGGCATGCTCAACGTTACCTCGATCTGCTCACCAGATTTATGTACCACTTTAAAGCAGCTGCGACTCTGCGTTTGTTCAAAGTCCACCATACGGTAATCCGCCTCGGGATTTTCCCCATAGGTAATTGCAGGTCTGGCGAACCGCGGCAATAGCTCTTTGGCTACCTCCGAGTCAGTACACACCACCGCCAGGCCATAGAACGGCAAGTTATGTATAAATTCGACATAGGTGTCTTTCATCTTTTCGAAATCACCATCATACGTATCCATATGATCCGCTTCGATGTTCGTGATCACCGAGACCATGGGCTGCAAATGCAGGAATGATGCATCACTTTCGTCCGCCTCTGCGATTAGGTAATCGCTACTCCCAACCTTCGCATTACTCCCAGCACTGTTAAGCAAGCCGCCAATAATAAAGGTTGGATCTAACCTGGCTTCAGCAAAAATACTGGCAATTAAACTGGTCGTTGTGGTTTTACCATGTGTGCCCGCCACCGCAATACCATGACGAAAACGCATCAATTCAGCCAACATCTCCGCACGGCGAACAACTGGCACCCGGGCACGCTTGGCTGCCTGGATCTCAGGGTTGCTGGTATCGATAGCACTGGAGACCACCACGACATCAGCATCCTTAATATTATTCTCATCATGGCCAATAAAGACTTCAGCCCCAGCACGAATAAGACGCTCCGTCATCGCATTCTGAGCAATGTCAGAACCCGTAATTCGGTACCCTTCAAAGGCCAATACCTCCGCAATACCGCCCATACCAGCGCCACCAATTCCGATGAAGTGGATGGTATTAATGCGCCTCATGGCTCTGCGTCTGTTAATTTCTTTCACTGTTATCTCTTTTAATTCGTTACTTCTTCGCAAATCGCTGCGACTGACTGAGTTGCAGACAGCTGAGCGCAGGCTTTTGCTTTATTCGCTTTTTCCCAGATCAGGGCATGGTCACGACAATAAGGTACCAAAGTGTCACATAAATGCTGTGCAGATAAGTCAGACTGCGGGATCAACAAGGCCGCCGACTCATCCACTAAGAAACGCGCATTAGCAGTCTGATGGTCATCAACGGCATGAGGCAAAGGCACAAACACCGCCATTTTGCCCGCGGCCGCGATCTCACTGACAGTCAAAGCACCTGCGCGACACACAACCACATCGGCCCAATCATAGGCCTGGTCCATGTCATCAATAAACTCAGCTACTTTGGCCTGCAGGCCATAGCGCTGATAGTCAACCTCAAGGCCGGTATCATTCCCCCTGCCACTTTGATGCCAGACTTGTAAATCACACGATGTCGCCTCAATAAGCAGCGCCATAGCCTCAGGCACTGTATCATTCAACACCTTAGCCCCCAAAGAGCCGCCCACCACTAACACGTTGACAGCCTGACCTGGCCGCTTTGGACTTATCTGAGCCACGCCTGAGCGTACAGGATTACCGACAACCTCATGGCTGCGCTCGGCAAAAGCGTGGGGAAATGCAGCCAATACTCTGCTTGCAATACGCGCCAGCAATTTATTGCTCAGTCCGGCCACTGCATTTTGCTCATGGATCACCAAAGGGACCCCAGCCAACTTGGCAGCAAGGCCAACAGGTCCGGTCACATAGCCTCCCATTGCAAGAATCACATCCGGGCGGCGGTTGCGAATAATCGCCTTAGCTGCAAACACAGCTTTAAGCACCATTAACGGGGCAGTGAGCAAACGTTTAATGCCATTACCACGCACGCCTTTGACATTAACAAAATCGATGTCAATCTCATGCGCAGGTACCACTTGCGCCTCCATCCGATCTGCGGTGCCGATCCAGGATACTTGCCAGCCCTGTGCCTCAAGTGCTTTGGCCACCGCAATTCCCGGGAAAATATGTCCGCCAGTTCCACCAGCGACTACCAGTAATCGTTTGGTCATTTTTTACCTCCGCGCGAGGTTGCCTGACGCGTCGACAGCTTAGTCTCAAAGTCAATGCGCTGTAACAAACCAGCTGCAATGGTCATGATCAATAAGCTCGAGCCTCCATAGGAGATGAAGGGCAAAGTCAGCCCTTTGGTTGGTAGCATACCCGCACTGGCACCGACATTAACCACGGTCTGGAACGCAAACCAGATCCCAATACCAAGCGCTAAATAGCCTTCGTATTCTTTACCTGCTTTGAGTGCTTTTTGCCCGATGAGCAGAGCTCTGAAGACCAGTGTGGCCAGCGTCATCAAAACACAAAATACGCCGATAAACCCGAGTTCTTCAGCGACCACGGCAAAGATAAAGTCATTATGTGCTTCCGGTAAATACTGTAACTTCTGAACACTGTTACCCAACCCCTGACCAAACCAGCCCCCCTGGCCATAGGCCATCAGAGATTGCACTAACTGATAGCCTTTACCAAAGGGGTCTTCCCAGGGTTCAAGGAAACCAACCACACGCGCCATACGATAGGGTTCAAAAATGATCAACATCACCACTAGTAACACACCGGTCAGCATCAGAGCAAAAAACTGCCAAAGTTTTGCACCGGCCAAAAACAACAGCCCGACAGTGGTGACAAACATCACCACGACAGTCCCCAGGTCGGGCTGCATCAGGATCAAAAAAGCATACACAGCAAACACAATAATGGGTTTTGCAAACCCTTTGAGGTTTTCCTGTACTTCATCCCGTTTACGGACCAAATAGCCGGCAATATAACTAAAGAAAAACAGTTTCGCGGCTTCAGCAACCTGAAAACCGATTGGGCCAACGGGCAACCAGCGCTTTGATCCATTCACTTCGCGTCCCACAACCAGCACAACGGCTAACAGTACCAAACCCAGTAAGAGTAAATATGGATTAAATCGCTTCCACCAGGTCATGGGCACTGTGGTGCTCAGCCAGAACAACACCATTGCCATTACCAGGAACATACTGTGGCGCGTAACAATGTGGTACGGATTATCATACAAGCGCTCAGCCACCGGCATAGATGCACTGGTCACCATTACAAACCCAATCCCAACCAGGCACAACATGGCGTACAGCAACGGGACATCGAACAACGAATCCGAAGAGGTTGGGGTGAAGTTGTGTCGCAGTGCGGTCATACTCAGCATGTCTGCCCCTCAACTAATCGACAGAACTCCTCACCACGGGCCATATAGTTGGCATACATGTCAATGCTGGCACAAGCTGGTGCCAGTAGTACCAGATCTCCGGCCGATGCCTGCTGAGCAGCCAGCACCACCGCTTCACTCAGATTGCTGACCATTTGGCTGCGAGGGTGCAATGGCATAAAGTCAGCGCCATCCTTACCAAAACAAAGAATCGTTTTACAGTATTGCTGTAGGGGGGTTTTGAGTGGCGACAGATCAGCCCCTTTAGCATCCCCCCCCACAATCAACAGTATCTGGCCTTGTTCACCAGCCAAACTTTCCAGGGCCGCGACAGTCGCACCCACATTGGTTGCTTTGGAATCATTAAAATAACGTACACCCTGTACATCAGCAACCAGCTGGCAGCGATGTGGCAGCCCTTTAAAAGTACCAAAGGCTGCAGTGAACGCGCTATCAGGTAGCCCCAGAGGAGATAATAGTGCGATCACAGCCAAGGCATTAAACTGGTTGTGTCTACCTGGCATTGCCAGCACCTCTGTCGGACAAAGCTTTTTGCCATGTAATGCAAAGTAAGTCTGCCCATCTTCTTGTAGTAAACAACAGTCAGCCTGCTCAAGCGCGACACTCAACGCGTTGTCATGGGGCACAAACGTCCGCGAATCTTCAGCGTTATAGATCAGACAATCGACCTGCTGATAGATACGCAACTTTGCTTTGCAATACGCGGCAAAGTCCGGATATCTGTCCATGTGATCTTCGGTAATATTAAGGATCATCGCACTCAGACAGTGCAAACTGTGCGTCGTTTCTAGCTGAAAGCTCGACAGCTCCAATACAAATACATCAAAGTCCTGCTCCAGCAGGTCAAGCACAGATGTACCAATATTGCCACCTAACCCGACCTTCAGACCAGCTTGCTGACACACTTCAGCAGCCAGACTCACAACGGTAGATTTACCATTTGAGCCAGTCACAGCAATCACTGGCTTTTCATTCAGGCGTGCAAATAACTCCACGTCGCCGATCACTTCGACGCCAGCGGCGATAGCCTGAGCAACGCAGGTCTCGTATAACGGCACACCAGGACTGATCACAACCAGATCGGTGGCACTCAGTGCAGCCTCAGCAAGCGGGCCAAATACCGCTTCACATTCTGGCAGATTATGGTTCATCCAGTCTGCCCCTGGCGGCACAGGTCGAGAGTCAACAACTTTAGGCGTAATACCGTGGCGCACCAAAAAGCGCACAATGCCCAGACCGGTTACACCCAGTCCGAGCACAGTAATGTGTTTATTTTTTAAGGTTTCTAAATAACCCATATCAACACCTTAGTGTACTGCTTTAGCGGATCTTTAAGGTTGCCAGCCCCGCCAGCACTAATATGATTGAGATAATCCAAAATCGCACAATCACCCTGGGCTCCGGCCAGCCTTTTAGTTCATAATGATGGTGGATCGGGGCCATTCGGAAAATCCGCTGTCCACGCAGCTTGTAGGAGCCCACTTGTAAAATCACCGACAAGGCTTCCATCACAAATACACCACCCATAATGACCAGCACCAACTCCTGACGCACCAAAATGGCGATGATACCTAGTGCGCCACCTAACGCCAGCGAGCCGACATCACCCATAAAGACTTGTGCCGGGTAGGTGTTGAACCACAAAAACCCTAGCCCAGCGCCAACAATCGCCGTACAGACCACCACCAGTTCACTGGCAGAGGCTATATGAGGAATGTGGAGATAATTTGCAAACACGGCATTACCGGTGACATAAGCGATAATGGCAAGGGCGGATGCCACTAAAATGGTCGGCACAATGGCCAGACCATCGAGCCCATCGGTCAAGTTCACCGCATTGGACGTTCCCACCAGCACGAAATAGCTCATCACCAGATAAAACAGCCCAAGCTGAGGGAGTACATCTTTGAAAAAGGGCACCACCAGCACCGTTTCAGACGGGTCCGTAGAAGTGAAATAAATGAATGCAGCTACGGAAATCGCAATCACGGACTGCCAGAAATACTTCCATCTGGCTATCAGGCCCTTGCTGTCTTTACGGATCACTTTACGATAATCGTCAACAAACCCAACGACACCCAATGAACCAATCACAAATAAGGTGACCCAGACGTATTTGTTGCCTAAGTCGCCCCACAGGAGCGTACTGGCAAAAATAGCACCTAAAATCAATAACCCCCCCATGGTGGGAGTACCTGACTTAGATAAATGTGATTCCGGACCGTCGTCTCTAACAGTCTGGCCAATTTGCATTCTCTGTAAGCTTCGGATCAATTTAGGTCCGAAATACAAAGAGATCATTAACGCAGTCAGGATCCCCAGGATCGCGCGTAATGTCAGATAAGAGAAAACGTTAAAGCCGCTATAGTACTGCGTCAGATATTCTGCTAACCAGGCTAACATGGTTTTTCCTCTTCACTATCAGCATCGTTGTTTTTCACTTTTGAAGCCTCAACCAGATCAGCGACCAGTAGCTCCATACGTGCACTGCGCGACCCCTTCACCACCACAGTGCAGATGTCATCGCGCTGCGCCAGTAATTGCTGAATTGCCAGTAGCATATGCTCTCGCTGAGAAAAGTGACGATTTGCAGTTTCAAACACATCGCTGGCATAGCGGCTCAACACCCCTAAAGAAAACAGCGCTTCAATGCCTTTTTCTTTAGCATATTCGCCCACTTCTTCATGATATTGCCGCGCCTCTTCGCCCAGCTCGCTCATATCACCCAGCGCAAACACCCGATAGCCTGGCATACTTGCTAGCAAGTCTATGGCAGCCTTTACCGATCGAACATTAGCGTTGTAGCTATCATCTATTACCCGCAGCGTATCCGACACTTCGATCAGGTTAACCCGACCTTTGACCTCTGCCATATTTTCCAATGCCACTTTGACATCTTCCAGCGTCGCACCCAACTGTAGGGTACAAGATGCCGCAATCAAAGCATTCATCACATTGTGTTCACCAGGTAATGGGAGTGTGATAGTAACGTGTTGCGCCCCCTGACACAGTGAAAAGGTAGCGCGGCCCAATGTATCCAGATTGATATCCTCTACCCACAGATCAAGCTGTTGTTCCATTGAGAAACGACTGATACGCTGAGTGGTCAGAGTTTGTTCCCACATTGGCGCAAAGCGACAGTCGCAGTTCAACACAGCGACGCCGTTGTCTTTGAGCCCGGAGAAAATTTCCCCTTTCGCCTGACCAACCCCTTCTATTGAGCCGAAACCTTCGATATGTGCTGGTGCAACATTACACACCACAGCCACATCAGGATTGACTAGATCGCTGGTATAAGCTATCTCACCTATATGGTTTGCACCCAATTCAATGACCGCAAACTCATCGTCTTCACTGAGTCGTAATAAGGTCAATGGTACGCCAATGTCATTGTTGAAATTTCCGGCTGTGGCCAGCACTTTGCCCAGACGGGAAAGAATAGCCGCCGACATTTCTTTAACCGTGGTCTTGCCCACACTGCCAGTAATCGCCAGAGTTTTTGGCGACACTTGACGTATGACAGCCTGGCCAAGTTGTCCCAGCGCAAGCCTGGTATCTTTTACAACCAGTTGAGGAATATCAACGTCGACTGGATGGTCCACAATGGCGGCAATCGCGCCTTTTTGTTGCGCTTGAGCAACAAACTTATGGCCATCAAAATTTGGCCCTTTGAGTGCCAGAAACACTTCGTTTTCGCTAATTGTACGTGTATCTGTATTTACATTTGAAACACTGCGGTTTTGCCCGTCAAAAGGGGCGTTCAGTACATCCGCAAGCCAAGAGAGATCCATCTTGATCATGCACTTTCCCCTGATAATATTGTCTGAGCCCAGCTAATATCACTAAAAGCCAGGCGTTGGTTACCTATGATCTGATAGTCCTCATGCCCTTTGCCGGCAATCAGGATCACGCTGTGTTGATCAGCCCCCTGAATTGCCTCGCGTATGGCAGTCGCCCTATCAGGCTGACAAAGAGCATACTCAGGCTTACTGAGCCCAGCCTTAATGTCGTTAATAATGGTGAGAGGATCTTCCCCCCGTGGGTTATCACTGGTGATCACCACGGTATCCGCATACCGTTCAGCCGCCTGCGCCATCAGCGCGCGCTTACCTTTATCACGCTCACCACCACAGCCAAACACACAGGTCACTTTGCCTGGAACATGCTGTTGCAGTGCCTGCAGCGCCAGTGCTAGTGCATCTGGTGTATGGGCATAATCCACCACACACGTTGGCTTTCCAGCCACTTCAATAGCTTGCATGCGGCCAGTCACGGGCTGCAATTTCGCCGCCCCCTCAATCAACTGCGTTAAAGGGATCCCCTGAGTCAGTAAAACTGCAAATGCTGCGCTCAGGTTATACAGGTTAAATTCACCAAACAGGGGAGTTCTGATCTCAGCGTCACCCCAGCTGGTATGAAATCGGCAGTGGATCCCCTGACTGTTAAATTGCGCCTCACTAAAATATACAAAGTGGTGTAACGTTTCATGTAATTGATCATCAGCCGGCTTGCGACCAAAACCCACCGGATTGGCGATTTTACTCGCTTGTAGCCAGCGTTGTGCCCAGGGATCATCAATATTAACCACCCCAAAATTCGGCTCACAGTGACTAAATAGTTGTAGTTTCGCCTCGGCATAATTTTCCATTGTGCCGTGGTAATCAAGATGGTCGCGACTGAGATTGGTAAACACTGCCACATCAAACTGGCACTGGGCCACCCGTCCCTGCACGAGTCCATGGGACGATACCTCCATAGCAGCCAGCTGATAACTGTGACGCAACTCATTTAAAATACGTTGCAAATCCACATGAGACGGAGTGGTATTATTCAGTGGCGTGAGCAAATCAGGTGCACCATAACCCAGGGTGCCAATCACGGCACCTGGCAAACCACATGCACTGGCCAGGTGCGCTATCATCGCCGTTGTGGTGGACTTACCATTTGTCCCCGTCACACCCACCAAAGTCATGGCATGACTGGGTTCACCATAAAATAGCGCAGCCAGCTTAGCCACTTTGGCTGCCAGCCCGGAGATCTGCAATACACGCGTATCTTCTACATCAACAACACAGTTTGCATCCGCCAACACCAATGCAGCACCACGACTCAGCGCCGCTGCAACAAAGTGGCCGCCATCTTGCTGATGACCGCGAAGTGCAATAAAGCAATCGCCCGGACCCACTTCACGGCTGTCCAGGCGCAATTCATTAATCACTGTCGCTGGGTATGAAACCCCGATGTAAGCCAGTGCCTGGCTCAGGTCACGTGTCATTGTCAGGCCTCGATAAATAAGCAACGCGGTCTTTGTCCGGCGCCACATTTAAAATTCTCAGTGCATTAGAGACTATCTCAGCAAACACAGGTCCTGCCGTATGACCTCCGTAATAAACATCGCCACCTGGTTCATTGATCATAACCACCACCGCAAGACGAGGGTCACTGACCGGTGCAACACCGGCAAAATAACCCACGTACTCGTCACCATACCCGCCGGCAATCGCCTTTTCCGACGTACCAGTTTTAGCAGCAGCCCGATAACCATCAACAATCACATTGGATGCAGTGCCCCCTTTTTCAAAGACCGACTCCATCATCTCAACAACTGCCAGTGCGTCTTCTTCACGGAACAGCCGCTCGCCAGGCACCGGTCCGTCCTGCTTCATAATGGTCAGCGGCCGGGAGATCCCCCCCGCGCCAAATGTCGCATAGAGCCTGGCCACTTGTGCGGTACTGACAGAAACAGCGTAGCCATAAGACAGGGTCGCAATCTCAAAGTCTGACCACCGGCGATTAGGATAGAACAAGCCTGAACTCTCGCCAATCATCATAGTACCGGTGTCTTCACCAAAGCCAACCTGTTGATATAGGCCAACAAAATACTCTTTTGGGAGCATCTGGCTGATTTTAGCTACTCCCATGTTACTGGAAATCTTAAGAATTTCGCGCAGTGTCATTTCACCGTGATTGCGCTCGTCCTTAACCAGGCCTCCGTTGAGGCGCATCCAGCCTGGATAGGTATCTATGGTGTCGTCTGCCTGGATAACACCATGGTCCAGGCCCGCTAATACAGCCAGAGGCTTAAGTGTCGACCCCGGTTCAAACAGGTCGGTAATGGCCCGGTTGCGACGTTTATAGGGCGCTGCATCGCTCATATCATTGGGATTAAAGCTCGGACTGTTGACCATCGCCAGGATCTCACCGCTATGCACATCGACCACCATGGCCGATCCCGATGTTGCCTGATAGGTCAATACCGCCGATTTCAATGCCTGATATGCGATAGCCTGGATCCGCAGATCGATACTCAGGTGCACATCTTCCGGCTCTACCCGTTCTTCTTCTGCCAGTACCTGGACCTCACGCCCCTGCGCATCCTTACGAATGGTGCGGCGCCCTTCGGTGCCCGTCATCGCTTTATCATAGAGCTTTTCAATACCTTCGATGCCGATACCATCAATGTTGGTTACACCCAGCACATGCGCTGTCACTTCACCATTGGGGTAATAACGCTTAGATTCATCAAGCAAATGAATCCCAGGCAGGCGCATCTGACGAATATAATTGGCAACCGCGGGCGTCACCTGGCGCTTTAAATAAACAAAACGACGCTTGGGATTATCGCGCAGGCGTTTGTCTATCTTTTCTTGTTTAATTTGCAGTACATCTGCCAGCTCACGCCAGCGTACTTCGTCCTGATAAAATGCCTGTTTACGGGCACTCAGTTCGGCCGTGTTATCAACCAAAGCCTGAGTATCTTCACCATTGCGCCGGGCTTTTCTCAGCACTTTTTTTGATAATGCTTTGTCCAGCGCTTTGGGATCGGCATAGACGCTGACCACAGGCACACTGACTGCCAGCTCTTTCCCGTTACGGTCGAAGATCATACCGCGCTGCACCCGCACGGTTTCAACCCGGACCGTCCGTTTAGCATTCTCCGAGCGGGCTTTATCGGGCTCAATCACCTGTAAATAGGCAGCCCGGGCGATCAGCGCGGCAAACACCAGCACCAGCATCACGCTGACCAGCGCAAAGCGCCAGCTGATTAAATTGACTGAGGTCTTTTTCGCCGGGCTCATGGTAATACGATCACCTGCTCTTCTTTACTGGTTGGCCGCTTCATTTGTAACTGAGTTCTGGCCACTTCTTCAATGCGCGCATGCTGTGAGTAAAACTCTTCCTCAACCAGCAAATAGCGCCACTCCAGATCCAGCTCGTCGCGTTTTTGTAATAACCTGTCCTGCTCTATCAGCTGTTGGCGAGTCAGGTGAGTTACCTGCACCACCGCAAGCGCCGACCCTAAGGTCACAGCCAGCAGAACAAACGTCAGCTTGTTGGCCAGTAACAACTGGCACATCTCTAAGAACAACTTCGGCTGACGCTGATGCTTTTTCATTACAGTTTCTCGGCAATTCTCAGTACCGAGCTACGTGCTCGCGGATTGGCATCAATTTCAGCCTGACTGGGTTTAATGGCTTTACCTACGGACTTTAACGTCAGGTTTTGTTTTAACTGCGCGTCTGTCAGTGGCAAACCGCGCGGCACAGCCTCCCCTTTGCTTTGTTTCTTGATAAACTGCTTAACAATGCGATCTTCCAGAGAATGGAACGAGATCACAACCAAGCGACCCCCAGGTTTCAGTACCGCCAGTGCGGCTTGCAATGCCGTCTGGATTTCTTCCAGCTCACTGTTGATGTAAATACGGATGGCCTGAAAGGTACGTGTTGCCGGATGCTTATGCTTGTCTTTTACCGGCACCGCTTCATCGATTAACTCTGCCAGCTGTTTGGTGGAAGTGATCTCAGTATGCTCACGGGTTTCAATGATCTTGGTCGCAATCCGGCGGGCAAATTTTTCTTCGCCATATTTTTTGATCACAAACACCATATCTTCCAGCTCAGCTTCCGCCAGCCACTGCGCAGCACTGCGGCCAGCCATCGGGTTCATCCGCATGTCCAGCGGACCATCTTTCATAAAGCTAAAGCCACGTTCAGCGTCATCCAGCTGAGGGGACGACACACCAATATCCAGCAAAATACCATCGACCTGACCCAACAGGCCGGCCTCACGGGCAACGCTCTCAATGTGCGAGAACCGATTATGGGCAATACTAAAACGCGGATCGTCGGCAAATTTCTGAGCGGCCGCAATCGCTTGCGGATCCTGATCGATGGCCTGTAACTTACCCTGCTCGTTCAGCCGCTTCAGTATTTCACCCGAGTGACCCCCGCGGCCAAATGTGCCGTCAATATAGGTACCATCGGGTTGGATATTCAATGCATCCAGCGTTTCAGCCATCAGCACTGATATATGTTGCCATTCTGTCGCCATAAAATTTGGTTTTCACCCCAGTTATAAAGAAAAGTCGTCCAGCTCAGGGCACGCTTCCACGTCACCACTGCGCTCTATCTCGGTATCGGCCTGCATTTGCTCATACCAGCGAGCTTCGTCCCAAATCTCAAATTTGTTAAGCAATCCCACCAGCATTAGCTTTTTGCCAAGACCAGCATGAGCACGCAACGTGGGCGCCAGCAGAATACGGCCATTTTTGTCCAGCTGATATTCTTCCGCATGTCCTAATAACATGCGCTGCCAGCGTCTGACTCTGGGGTTAGTATTGGATAGTCGTTGTAATCGGGATTCAATTTCGCGCCACTCAGACAACGGATAAAGCCACAGGCATGGTTCATTGATCGCAATAGTACAGATCACGGCTCCCTGTTCTTCAGACAACAGCGGTTGGCGATACCGGGTAGGTATCGAGAAGCGCCCTTTGTCATCGAGACTCAGAGAGTTTGCGCCGCGGAACATAATTACCCGCTTGGCCTGTTACGATAAGCTAATCTTTGATCCAATTTGATCCACTCTAACCCACATTTTCCCACAGGATGACAGTCTAGGGCTTGACAAGCCTTTTTGTCAAGTTGGATCACACGGCTTAACTCGTCTACAGGCCAGAAAAATCGCGGGTTTTGCGGAACTCCATGAAATCGGTGGGAAAATGTGGGCAGACAAATAATCTGGGATCTTTGCACACAAAAACGTCCCTTTTTTGATTACTAGAGAATATTTCATTCATGAAATTTTTAGCCACTGTGGTGTTACCAAAAGGCCGAAAAATTAATAACTCTCGACTAGTATTTAGCTTAAACGGGTTGGTTAAAGCGCCCTGCGCTTGTATCATGCCGCCACCTCAAACCCAGGCGAGCGTTTATTATTAAAGAAATATCAATAAAACAGCGATTTTACCGATTGATGCTAGTACTCAGTCTGCCTGGTCTTTTGCTGATCCTGGCGTTACTGTTCGCACAACGCAGCAATATGCTGCAGCTACAAGAGCAGCAAGCCCTGATGTATGCCAATCAGGTTGCCACCCTGCAACACGCCGAAATCGCCGCTACACGCCGGCTGCTGCAACAATTGGCCTACCAGCCCAAAAATCTGCAACATCAAAGCGGTCAATGCCCTCAGTTGTTGTCAAGTGCACAGCATCTGTCTCCCAGCTTCGCCAATTTTGGCCTGGCAACACCCGATGGCACGGTAACCTGCTCTTTGTCTAAGATATCTGGTCCCATCTCCATCGCAGATCGACCCTATTTTCAACAAGCGATAGATGAAGGCACCTTTAGTATCGGTGAATATCAACATGACAGGAGCATTAACACCGCCACACTGAACTTTGCCCACCCGGTTTATCAGGATGGCCAGCTCGCGATGGTGATCATTGCGGTAAAACGTCTATCGCACTGGAGCCGTTCCCTGTCCAGGCTGACGCTGCCACAGGGCACGCGCGTGATGGTTGCTGATCACACTCGCGCCATTGTCGCCGAATACCCATACAGCAATGAGCCGCTAGGCAGAGCCGCTGCCGAAGATTGGCCTGATGGTCTGAATGAACAGGCGGTATTGCTGAGTGATGCCAATGGTCATCACTATGTTTATATTCGCCTGCCGTTACTTGCCGCACGCGGCGAACTGACCATCTACTTTGCTTTCCCGTTCGAAGCCGCATGGCAACAAACACAGCGTCACTTTGCGCTGGTCCTGAGCAGCTTTTTTGTTTTGTTATGCCTGCTTATTTGGCTGGCACGTCATCGCCTGCACAAAACCCTGTTACACCCATTGACCCAGTTCAAACAGGCCATCGCAGCACTGGCACAGGGACGCTCAGTCGACCTCACCAGTCACACTATGCCGCAGGAACTGGCAAAGCTGGGTGAACATTTTGAAAGCATGGCCAATGTGCGCCTGCAAACCGAGCAACAGTTAAGCCATAAACACACCGAACTACAAACGCTACTCTCGGCATTACCCGACAGTTATTTGCGCGTTAGTGCACAGGGCCAAGTACTTGCTAAACACGGTTCCTTGGTACAACAGGGCAATACTCTGAGCGAGTTGTTTCCAAACCACATCCATAAACGGATCCGGGTTGCGCTGACACTCCTTAAAGATCAACCACACCTGTTGCTGGAATACACCCAGGGTGACACCCAGCAAGGGTATGAAGTGCGCGTTCAGGGTATGAACCATGGTGAAGAGGCCGTTATCGTGATCCGAGATATCAGCCACCGTAAACGTCAGGAAGAGGCGCTCAACCTGGCAGCACTGGTGTATAACAACTCCAGTGAAGGCATGGTCATCACCGATGCTCATGGCTACATCCTGGATGTGAATCTGGCATTTGAGACCGTGACCGGATTCTCCGCACAGGAAGCAATTGGAAAAACCACTGCGATCCTTAACTCAGGTAAACATGATCGCGCTTTTTATCGCCAGATGTGGCATGCCCTCAACGAGACCGGTCGTTGGCAAGGTGAGATAGTCAACCAACGCAAAAATGGCGAACTGTATACTGAGTGGCTCACCATAGATACGGTCTATGATGAACAAGGTTCGTCTTATCGCAGAGTGGCCATTTTTACGGATATTACCGACAACAAACTGAAAGATGAGCAACTTTGGCGACAAAGTCACTATGATTCACTGACCGATCTACCCAATCGAAATAGCCTGAAAAAGCACCTTAATACTTTGCTTGCAACACCTGATACCTCGCTGGCCATCCTGCTGCTCGACCTCGATCACTTTAAGGATATAAACGACACTTTAGGGCACTATTATGGCGATCAGTTACTGGCCCAGGTTGCCAAAGTATTGCAGTCACTGGAGCAACCTGGCTTGACCTTGTCGCGGATCGGTGGCGATGAATTTGTCATTATCTGTGAACACTGCCGCACTGAAAGCGATGCCATCGCGCTGGCAGAGCGCGTGCTCAGCTTGTTTAAGCAAGACTTTATCCTCGAGGGTGAGCACTGCCACATAGGTGCCAGTATAGGCATTGCACTCAGCCCCAGAGACGGTGATAGCAGTGAACTGCTGCTCAAAGCCGCTGATCAGGCCATGTATCGGGCGAAAGCTCTGGGCCGTAATGGTTATGCCTGTTTCGACACCGCCTTACGCCAGCAAAGCGAACAACGCTTGCTCATGCTCAGAGATATGCGTCAGGCCTTATCCGACGAGCAGTTTGTGATGTACTATCAGCCAATTGTAACGATGCATAATCAGCAAATTCATAAGGCCGAAGCACTGATCCGCTGGCAACACCCCGACAAGGGCATGATCAGCCCCGGACATTTTATTCCGCTGGCAGAAGAGACCCAGCTGATCCACCAATTGGGTGAATTTGCCTTCCAACAAACCCTGCAAACACTCAGCCACCTGCAGCAGCAACATGGTGCCTTTCAGATCAGCCTGAACGTATCGCCGGTTCAATTCAACGCCAAACATACCGGCTTGCTGAAGTGGCAAGATCAGCTTAACAACGCTGATTTGAAGCCTGAAGATGTTGTCATTGAGATCACAGAGGGCCTGATGATGCAGAGGGAAGGCCGCAGTCAGGCTCGGCTTGGCCAGCTCATCCAGCAGGGCTTTTCAATTGCGCTGGACGACTTTGGTACCGGGTATTCCTCCCTTGCTTATCTCAAGCAAATGGACACCGACTTTATCAAGATAGACAAACGCTTTGTTGATGGCATAGAGCACAACGAAGATGACCTGGTGCTGTGTGAAACCATGATCATGATGGCACACCAGTTGGGGCTCAAAGTGATTGCTGAGGGAATAGAAACCGCTACGCAACATGAGCTACTCAAACAGGCTGGCTGTGACTTTGGCCAGGGGTACTTTTACGCCAAACCTATGAGTCAGGCAGATTTAGAGGCTTTGCTGTCAGAAAAGTTACGATAGCGGCAATTAAGAGACACCACTGTGACCCTCTTTAAAGCATGTCCGTGGGAACTAATGGTGAAAGAACATGGGTGGTGTCAGGTGGCGCAACACAGCCAAAGCATGGGGTTTAATTGACAGAAGGCCCAGCAAAGTCCAACCACTGCGCAGGATCTTACCGACAAAATATTGTGGACTGCTCACCGTCATGAAGCACTGTCCACAATCTGACGACAGGGCAAGACATCGCACACCCACTCTGTGAAAACAGCCAGTGACTGACTTATCTTTTAGCCATCTTGTCCGTTTCTAATTCCCTTAAGAAGGGGCCCATATACATCACTCAATAGCGCATTATCAATAAAGTGGTTATAACCAATATTTCCACTCAGTTTATCCCCCTCTTTCTTCCAGTATGCACTCGACAGTTTTTCACTCTTTTTATAAATCCCTTTTTCAATGAAGTAGGCAATTAAATAGGTGGCCTGAGCAGAACCCGCTTTCCAGGCATCCACCAGATTTTTAAGCGCTAGTTTTCTGTTTTTCTTTTCAAATTTTCCCTGTAATAATGCCAGCGCACGAAGAACATGGTATCGAATCATCACCTGATCACTACGCTCAGCTGTTTGGCGCAACAAGGCTACACCTGCATGCATCTGAAGCGCATTTTCCGCACGTACAATTAAAAATACGCCACCAAGCTCTCCGCCCGAAATCGAGCCATAAGAAGACGCCAGCAGCCAAAACTCTATCGCAAGTTTAGAACGACCCCTTTTATACAAACAGCGTGCAACAGTATCTAGCTGGCTTACAAAAAGCGAGTCTGCATAAGGCCTGGATAAGTCGGGCTCTCTTTGCTTAACTCCCTCTTCAATAAACTTATCACACACCTCTTTTGTGGGTGTCAAAATATCCCCCTCGAAACTGGTCGCATTAACTACTTTCGATGCAAGGACAACGAATAAAAGCAAAACAGCATAAATAAGCTTCATATCTCAATTCCTAATAACTTCTTCAGTAAGCTTCTTCGGGGTCTCAAAACATATCAGTTCTTCAGGCACAGTTGTAATATATCTAACACAAACTTCGATAAGGACATAAACGTGCTCCATTCAGAAACTGACTTTTAGCTGATCTGTTTGAACGTTTTAAATTTTGATTGCAAATAGATGAAAAAAGGTAAGATAAGTATCAACTTAACAAACTGACCTGAGAAAAAGTATATCCCGGAAAAACTCACCGAAATCAATATACCGGCAATTTGGATGCCTTCAAAGCTGCGCTGAATTAAGTGAAAGCGTGTGACATCCACAAACCAGAGTGTTGTACAAATGAGTAAGTACAAAAAGATAAAAACATCTAACATCATTTCACCGCTTTTAGCTACTCGGCTCCCGATTTCACCTTACAGAGCTTTACACAAAATAATAAAGTAAACATCAGCGCCATAAGCACGCTTGCTTGTTTGGTTCGTCCAACTTCCTTTTCTCCCTGTGTTTGAGATATCACACTCTCAAAGAAAACAATGTTCGATGCTCCCTGTAACCTCTCAAAGTAATAAAAGCGATATTGATTTCCAACTATCGGTCTAGAAAAGTTTTCACAAGCTGCTTTGGAAGTAAAGCTATATTCATCCCCTTCTATTAGAAACTCATGTATAAACTTTTTACCCTTTCCCCCAAAATATCTGCATTCATATTGCTGCAGCGTACCAATGGAAGAAACAGGTTCTCTACTTTCAATAAAGCCCCAATATACAACCATAGCAATTGCCCCGACTGCCAGGCCTATCAACGTTAATTTATCCTTTAAATACATTACAAACGGCCTTTGCCCTATTTCTCTATTAGCTGCCTTAGTGACGCCCCATACAAATCACTCAATATCGCCTCATGGGTAAACACTTTATATGCAGACTCCCCAAGTAGCTTGTCTCCGATCGCTATCCAATATTCTTCTGCGTATTGCTTGTTTTTATTTGGAAAAATCCCTGTCTCTTTAAAGTATGCAATAAGATAGGCGGCTTCAGCAGAGCCATTTTTCATCGCAGTGTAAAGGTTGTACAGTGCCAGTTTATTGCTTTTATTAAAATACTCACCTTTTAGTATCGCCAGCGCTGATTGAATATGAAACCGATTGAGCGCTCTTGTATTTGACCGGCCCATCCCTCTCAAAATTGACATCGCCGACAATAGCTCTGTAGCGCTGCTGGCATGATTAAACAGGTAACTGCCGGCAAGTTCAGCACCATGTTCAGAGCCATAAGACGACGCAAGTAGCCAAAACTCAATCGCCTCCTTTTCTTTTCCTTTTTTATACCGGCATCGACCAAAGGTATTCAATTGACTTATAAAAAGATCATTCATGTGTAGTCGGTTTAAATCAGGCGCCTTCTGAGCCAGAGCCCCACCTTCTTCCAATTTCTGACAAAGCGTTTTTGAAGGAATCGAAACATTCAAATCAAACGCATGTACATGAAGCACGAATAAAGAACATACAGTATAAAAAACAGCAGGGGTAAAAAAGCCCCGATAACTCATTCCTGTTCTAATCCAGTCACCACCCAAAGTACGCATTAAAAACCCAAACTGCACAGCTTATTCCTTTTTGTCTCAATAAAAAGAGCATATCACTTTCAGCAATGGCTCGCCCTTCCATGTACCCTAAAAATGTCACACTTACTATCTGAAATCAGGCAACTGAGCACAATGCGAACCTTGTTGTAAATAAAAGCTACGCTCCAAGATTAAGCTCCATACGAAAGCCCAATGGTTGCAACATAATCACAGTGGTACGGTTACAATACTTTTAGTTTTAAATCTTAAAAGCGCCCACAGATAAAGGGAAATCTCACACTTGCAATGAAGGTAAAACCACTCAACTACCAACCACCAGCCTCTGCGAGCATTACGAAAAGTGTGCAAGAAAATATAACAACCATGGAAAGCCTCGTGTTTTTTATACAAGAGCGATATAAAGCCAGTTTTTTGCTACTATCAAGCTTGAGGAATGATTGCTTGGAGTTACCCAATGCTTCTGAGTTAATCAAATAATAAAGCTCCATTGTGCCCTTTTCTATATCCAGCTCATCCCTCAGGCTACTAGCCAGAAAATAGCCTCTTATCGATATACCCATTACAAAAAAGAAACTTATAAAAAATACTAAATCTGTCAAACCTTAACTCCTGCACCACCTTTAACAAGCCCCAGGGACTCTTAGTACAATTTAGATATAGTTATCCTCCAAGGACGCAAAACATAGCGTACAATCCGCACGTCAATTTTAGGTGACTGTCCATATAACTCTTATCTTCACGCGACACAGTCTAGTTTCGCCTCTTAAAGAACATTAAATACAAATTGAGAATAGTAAGTAGGAACCCTATACATCCCAGGATAAAGTGTTCATCATTTTCACTCAAGAAACGTTCAGCAACAGAAAAACTTGTAAAAAACGCGCCAAGCTGAATCATGCAGATATAACGATAACTTTGAACCCAATCGTAAAACTTAACAGCACTGTGGCAGACTGTTAAAATTACAGAAACCATAAAAAGAGCACCCACATCAGTCACCTTTACTTGAATTCACTATGTGCTCGAGATTTTACTGATTTGAGTACAAATCAGCTCAGGTCGCGTCAGTTCAGATTGCCCACTCCATCAAACTTGCAATGTTGAATAGGTGTCTGCAATTTTTTCAGACAAACAAAAATGAAGCGGATATACGCGGAAGTGCTCCATTTACTGCAAGCAGGGCCAATTTAAGAAGTAGATATTGAGCTCAACTTGGCCCGCATTTCATAAGCGCAAAGCACTGCTTCTAGGGGATTACACTTACTGCAACGGCTTATCTGAGCCAGATGTTGAAAGCGAGCTGGTTTGAGAACCAAAAATTAACGGGCACTTTTCGGTCATCATAGTATGAAACATCGACAGGAAGACCCGCTACCTTGGCAGTTAGCAAAGTGGAATACTTTTCTTTTCCGCCTGGTTGCTCTAAATCAAAGCAAAGAGAGGGGGCGCTTGCCTCTATGGTGAAGCAAGCGTACTGGGAAAACCCTCCACCATAGGTTCTTAGCGCTTTGACTTTGGTATTCCAGCGCCATACTTCACCAGCACTAACACTGAAAGTGGACAATGCTGTTAGCAGTAACAATATTTTTTTCATATTTTTTGATCCTATCTTTAGAAGTTACGAAATAATTTCAATAAATATTGTACCTAATATCAATAAAATAGAGTACCGCTGTAAAAATTGAAACTTCATTTTTGCCTGAAAGTAATACCAATTTGCTTAATTAAGTGATCTATTTTGAGGCGAGAAAATAGGGTCGATAACAAGGCAAAAATTTTGCTATTTAGTTGTTTTAAATAAGAAATTTTTAACGCCGTTAGCGTCCTATTTGCTCCTTCAAATAGACCAGGTATTAAGTGAAATTGGTATAACTCATGACATCCACAAGCCAGACAAACAAAAAAGGCCACAGCAATGCTGTGGCCCAATAAGATCTGACGATCTTTTATGTTTGTTATTATGGATTATCCTTAAAAACCGGTGCTTACTCAGCGTCAGCCAAGCCCAGTGCTTTAATCATCTTAGTGCCGATGTCAACATGGTGCTGTAATGTTGAGAACTGCTCAGTAACACCTTGCGGACCAAAGGCATAGACAGGTACTGGTGCAGCTGTGTGAGTACCAGTGCCCCACACTACGTTTTGCTGCTTCGCCACAACACGACCAATTTTTGCTGTAAAGTCTTCAGTGTCATAGACATAGAAGTCAGAGAAGTCTTCAAATTTAGGCAATGGGTAGTTGCTGCTATTCAGAGTGTCAGACGCATTCACTTTTGCCGCTTCTTCTAATGTCACTGTGTATGGCGTGTACTTCTCAATGGCTGTTTTCCATTGCTGATCTGTCGCATCACTATAGTTATAGTCACCATTCACTTCACCCAGTACATCGTAGAAAGTACCCGCTTGCGCATACAAAGTATCCAGGATGCCTAATCCACCAAAGTTAAACTTCGGCTTATATTCAGCGCCTTGCATGCCATCACCTGGCAACATAACGCCCTCTGGCTTGTTATGGCTTGAGTAACTAAAACCAAAGCTACCAGTTTCATGGTCAGCGGTGACCAATACCAGCGTATCAGTGCGCTCTTTCGCCCACTCATGAACAGCTTCAACCGCTTCATCGAACTTCAGTAGTTCATTCAGCATCCAGCCGGCATCATTTGCATGGCCTGCCCAGTCAATCTGGCCGCCTTCAATCATCAGGAAGAAGCCGTCTTCATCTTTGGACAGAATATCCAGCGCTTTAACCGTCATCTCTTTTAGAGACGGCTGTGTACAGCTGTCATCTGCTTTACAGTCTCTGTAAGCAATACCATCCGCCATACCTGAGTTGGCAAACAAACCAAGCAGTTTATTGGTATCCGTTTTCGCTAATTGCGCCTTATCAAATGCCAGCGCATAGCCATGCTTGTCTTTCGCTTCAACAACAACATTACGGTCATCACTGCGCTTAGATTTTTTATAGACACTGGCAGGCATGCCCAGATCCGCCAGTATTTGCTGATCAGCAGCATCTTCTTTGATATCAGAAGGGATAAAGACACGTGCACCACCAGACAACATAACATCAACCATGCCACTTTCTACCATTTCAACAGCAATTTCAGGTTCTAATGAACGGTGTGGCTGGTGCGCGGCAAACGCCGCTGGCGTTGCGTGTGTTAAGCGGGTATCAGATACCAAGCCTGTCGCTTTGCCAGCTTTTTTCGCTTTTTCAAGGATTGTTTCAATAACGTAACCCTGGTCATCCAGGCCAATCATCTCTGAGCCCGATGCTTTGCCAGTTGCCAGCTGAGTTGCAGAACACGCCGAGTCTACAACCAGGCTGCCATTTTCACCATGAGGTGCGTTAAGAGATAAGCCCAGATGGCCACCGGTAGCAAGTTTGGACAGTGCAGTTTGGTTGTTTTTGTTATTATATGTTGAGTTAGGTGCACGACGAGCATACTCTTCAAGTAAACCCACCTGCTGAGCACCCATACCATCGCCAATCATCAAGATAACATTCTTAACCTGAGTGACAGGCGTCGGAGGCACTTCTACCTCTTTCTCCACTTCTTTAACTACTTCAACTTCTTTAACTACTTCAACTTCCTGAACGACTTCGACTTCTTTAACCACTTCTTTTGCAACTTCGACTTCCTTTACGACTTCGACCGTTCTGGTATCGTCATCGTTACATGCGGTCAATAAGACGGCAGATACCGCCACTGCTAATAGCTTTTTATTCATTGTAGTGTTCCTAAAACGTAATCATCTGAGCCGCGGCACAGTCTAGGGACACTTGATGACTTTTTTATTTCACCTGAGTGACATTTTTTGTTCCGGCACTATTGTTTTTTAATCAAAAAAGCACCAGCAAGATGACCGCTCACACCGAAAATAAAGATACTCAGCAACACAGTGGCAATCGTAATTTTAGTGATGAAAAGGCTGTGAGGGAGGTCTGAGCCTAGCAGCATCAGGCTTAATACAACAGAAGCCAGCCCTTTCGGCCCGAACCAGGCAAGCACCACGCGCTCACGCCAGCCCAGCCTGGAAGCCAATAATAACAAAATTACGGGAAAGAAACGAAATACGGCCACAGCCAGCGTAGCATATGCCCATATCCGCCAGTCAAACGTCGTAAACAGCAAAATACTGGCACTGATCCCAAAGATAACCCACAAAATATAAGCGGCCAGCTCAGCTATCTGTTCGCTTTCTTCTATCAGCTTGTCTTTAAGATCATCGCGAAAGCCATAATCAAACAACAAACCACTGAGAAACACTGCGATAAACCCGCTGCCACCGAGTAATTGCGTGACAGAAAACACAGCTATAGCAATGCCAACAAATAAAAACGGACTGCTTTTAGCAGCAAAGAAATGATGACGATAGGTCAATTTTATCAGGTACACAGCCACAACCGTTAACAATAACGCAACAACAAAAGCAAGACCCACCTCGTGCAAAAATAACGCTGCCAGTGAGCGCTCGGCGGGTTGCTGGGTATACAGGCTGCTACCCAGTAAAAACAGAAAAACCGGTACACAAAGGCCATCATTCAGGCCGCTTTCAACATTAATGGCCTCACGAAGTTGAGCCGGCACTCGCTTTTCCTGAATAAAACTCTGGCACAAGGCCGCATCAGTGGGAGTCAGCATAATCGCCAGAATAAAACAGCTCAACCAGGGCAAAGACAACAACGCATAAGCGCCGAGCGCCGCAACCCCCATAGTCAACGGCAGCGCAAGCAGCAGTAACAAGGGCAGTTGATAGGAATGTAATAAGACCCTGAGCCGAGTTTTTGCCGCATCAGAAAACAAAAAAATAGCCAGGATCAATTCAACCAGAGGCAAAAACTCGCGCAACGTGCCCATCTTCAGAGCCAGCGAGTCCTGAAAATACCAACCCAGGGCACAACCAAACAGCACGAACCACATTGGTCCGGTAAATTCAGCCCGTTGCAACTGACGAATGATAATGGAGTAGAGAAAAATGGCCAGCCCCAGCCAGGCCAGCACCAGATAGGTTGTTTCCACTCAACGCCTCCTTGGCAATGTTATAATCACGAGTAGATAATAGGTTTACTTATCACCTATTACACAGGCTGACTCGCAACTTAGCCTCATTTTGGCTCAAACTTGCGATACCACAAATCAACGGGTTGGCCATCTTGCTCACGAAAATGCAACACCGGTAAACCGAACTCATCAAACATAAAGAGTTCTTTATCTCCTCGCTCATCAATCCGGGTCCAAATCCCATCATCATAACTAATATGATACGGTCCGCCAGCAGGCGCGTGTTGCTGAAGCTTGACCAGTTCAATCTGTTCATTCAGGTACAATTTCCCCTGAGGGTTTTCAGGTGACAACTGAAGTAAGCTGTTTGTCAGTGCATCTGCCGTCACTAAAGGGGTTATCTCCTGTTCACACTTTCCTAATTTATAGAGACACTTGCTGGGCGTATACTGATAACTAAAGGCGGCACTTAATTTCATCTCTGAGTCACTCAATACCTTACCGTCACGAGAGCGTTTCTCAAAAAGCGCTCCCCTCAAGTTATTTGAGTGCAATGCAAAAGTAGCGATGTCATTCTCCATACTGCGTAGCTCATACATCACGCTCCGGTCAGCCAAAGAAGTATCAATCCATCTAAAATGGAAACCTATGGGGAGTTTACTCAAGTCTATATCATTCACATTATCCGGGGTCAGATAGCGATGATTCAGGGCCAATTTCAGATCTCGAATACGCGCAGGCAGCTCTGTTTCATTCTTCGCCAAAGACTTATTCTGTATCTCAAGAAGCCGCTTGAGCAAGATTTGTTGTTGTTGGGGCTCCTGCACTGACATAGACTCGTCCCAGTCTCCGCACTCTGTAATCTTTCCTTCGTAGTAACAATGCGCCTTATCCTTGCCCATCACCCCCAAATAATACACTCTGAACGTGTCAGGATCGGCCCCCGGCAAAATATTCCCCTGGTAAAAGACGTGTTGATCATTTTTCGCATAACCACCATCCACCACCCTGAACCCTTCAGGTGAAATGGTCGTCACTTGATCTTGAAAATAAATGTGCTTTTTATCTTTCGCATACTCAGCGCTTAATTTACGAAAGTCTTTTACATTAAGCCCTTTAACTCTTTTAGTTTGGTAATATACGTGCTGGTGATCGGCCCCATAGTCAATGTACAACCCTCGAAATGATTTTGCTGACGCGCCTGTCACGCGCTCCCCTTCGAAAAAGACGCATTCTCGATCTTTAGCAAACCCACCTACGTCGAAGACCTTAAACGTATCTATATCACAAGGGGTAAATACTTTGTCTGTTCCCAGATAAACCTTATTATCACTGAGCAAATAGCCCCGATAGTTCCACTTGTCGTCAATTACCCGCACATTATCGGGATTCGCACCACGGACAATTTCCCCCTTGAAATACACATACCGTTTATCTGCCGCATAATACTGTGAGAGTTTACGAAAAGTAGCGGGATCTGCGAACGGGATAGAACCCCCGGATTTAAACACCAGATGCTTGTCTTTGGCATAGCCAAAACGATCGATCACCTCAAAAGTGGCCGGATCAACATTGTTGAGCGACCGAGTAACCGAGGTTTGCCCACCCAGTCCTATCCTGTCTCCATATAGAACCTGATTGGTCTTGGTATTGACAATATAGCCCCGTTCAGGTGCCGTGGTGTTACAACCCACAAGCATAAGGGCTGTCAGCAAGAGTAGTAGTCGATTAGTCATGTCAGGTACCCTGAGCGTCATGAGATAATGTCAGTTTACTCATGGTTTCTCCCAAACGAAACAACATTCCCTTTTAAGGTCCACTGTATAAAGGCCTCTCTATTCACAGTCGACTATCACACCCAGGTTTGACTTGAAAAAGCTGCGATTAGCCCAGCTTATACTGTTATCTTGTGGTTAATTTTTGCTAGAATGGCGACAAATTTTTTTGGAGAACCGTCAATGGCAATGTTTGTAGTGGGACACAAGATCCCAGACTCAGATTCAATTTGTGGTGCAATTGCACTGGCTTACCTGAAGAATCAAATCGGTGAAGAAGCGATCCCAACACGTTTGGGCGATGTCTCTCCTGAGACGCAATTTATCCTTGACCGATTTGGCTTTGAAGCCCCTGAATTAAAGCTTAGCTACGCTGGCGAAGAAGTGTATATCGTTGACCATACAGAGAAAACACAAGCGCCAGACGACATCGATGAAGCCACAGTAGTGGGTGTGGTTGATCACCACAAACTGGGTGATCTGACTACCTCAACCCCGCTTGAGTGCTGGATCCGTCCGGTCGGTTGTAGTAATACCATCATAAAAATGATGTACGACTTCTATGGCGTTGAAATCCCACAGGGGATCGCTGGCCTGATGATGTGTGCGATCCTGAGCGATACCGTGATCTTCAAATCACCAACGTGCACCACCGCAGACATTAAATGTGTGGAAGCACTCGCGGAAATCGCGGGCATCGAAGATTTTAAAGCTCTGGGCATGGAAATGTTCAAAGTAAAATCAGCAGTAGAAGGCACACCGGCGCGCGATTTGGTCATGCGTGACTTTAAAGACTTCAACATGAATGGCAACCTGGTTGGTATTGGTCAGCTGGAGGTCATTGACCTGTCAGTATTCGATGACATCAAAGCCGATCTGGAAGCTGATATTGCCAAGCTAAAAGAAGAAGGTGGCCGTCACTCAGTATTACTGCTATTAACCGACATTATGAAAGAAGGCTCACAAATGCTGATCGCCTCTGACGACGAAAGCATTGTGGCAACTGCCTACCAGGTCACACCTGAAAATAGCCGAGTATGGCTGGATGGCGTGCTGAGCCGTAAAAAGCAGGTCGTTCCACCACTGCAAGATGCATTCGCATAAACCTTGCTAAACAAATCCCAAAAAAGCCCTGATCCAGTCAGGGCTTTTTTTGCCTGGTTGCTGTGCGCAGCAGGCGATGTATGCCCTTCCGTATTGCTAATACCAATTTCACTTAATACCTGGTCTATTTGAAGGAGCAAATAGGACGCTAACAGCGTTAAAAATTTCTCATTTAGAACAACTAAATAGCAAAATAAAAAATTGCACACATGGTGTTGGCCAGGCTTCTCAGGGTCCACGAGTCAAATTTCTGAGCGCTGATCAGATAAGACACTGCACCCCACCAGTTGGCAAAAGAGAATTGCGGAGCAAAGCTAGCAACCACATAACGGACCACAACCACAGACTGCAAATGTGTGAGTTTGCTAACCAGTATTAAACTCAGTGCAAAGCTCAAAGCTCAAAGCAGCGACAAAAATTGCGACTGAGCTAGAACCACCAGCAGGATATATTGGCAGGCATAAAAGACAGGCAATAAAAAACCCAGCCTGAGCTGGGTTTTTCAAATCTGAAAGCGAATTACTTGATTTTCGCTTCTTTGAAGATCACGTGCTTACGTACTTTAGGATCGTACTTTTTGATCTCCATTTTTTCAGGCATGTTACGCTTGTTCTTGTCGGTAGTGTAGAAATAACCAGTACCAGCAGTAGAAACTAGACGGATCTTATCACGCATGATTTAAGCTCCTTATACTTTTTCGCCGCGAGCACGGATATCAGTCAATACCGCGTCGATGCCTTTTTTATCGATGATACGCATACCTTTAGTAGTAGTGCGTAGAGTAACAAAGCGCTTTTCGCTTTCAACCCAGAAACGGTGTGTTTGC
Organism: Pseudoalteromonas sp. McH1-42; assembly: GCF_022347845.1. NCBI lineage: Bacteria > Pseudomonadati > Pseudomonadota > Gammaproteobacteria > Alteromonadales > Pseudoalteromonadaceae > Pseudoalteromonas > Pseudoalteromonas sp. McH1-42. The sequence goes on from NZ_JAKRFU010000013.1 coordinate 89,576, forward strand.
AGGTTAGGTAGGAAACGACGCTTAGTTGCGTTGCGCGCGTGTGAACGGTTGTTACCAACAACCGGGCGCTTACCTGTAACTTGACAGACTTTAGACATGTCTATATATCTCCAATAACTTCGCTCGAGCTTAATTTCCCCTTAGGCCTTCAAACTGTGTGCCCTGGGTAAAATCAAAGGGCGCTCTTTATACAGTATTTACAGGCAGAGTTCAAGGATCTGATGATATCCTAATCAGCTCATTGGTAAATTTGATAGCGGCCAATTATAATGATCCATGGCCGCTTAGGAAAGTAAAAACTGCATTTAAATTAAACTATTTTTAATTTATGCTGGGAAAGCGCGCTGAAACACGCCAAATACGGCTCCTCCCCTGCTACAACAGCCCTCTTTGCGCAAATGAAAGACAACAGCTACCAGCCACAATTAAGTGATCATGTACCTGAATATCCACCAGCGCCAACGCTCGCCGCAATTTATTGGTGATCAACCTGTCAGCTTCACTGGGTTCGGCGACCCCGGAGGGATGGTTGTGGGCAAAAATCAAAGCAGCAGCATTGTACTTCAGCGCCGCCTTCACGACTTCTCTCGGATAGACACTGGCAGCATTAATGGTGCCGGAAAACAACACTTCATCACGGATCAGACGATTCTGGTTATCTAAAAACAGTGCCATGAAAACCTCATGATGCAGCCCTTTAAGCTGTATTTTAAGATAATCGCTGACTGCCTGAGGTGAACCAAACTGCGTATCACGTACCACGTCTTCCAATAAATAACGCCGGCTAAGCTCCAGTACCGCCTGCAACTGCACATATTTGGCTTCGCCAACACCTTTGTATTGGCAAAACTCACTGCACGTTACGTTCATTAACTCCTGCAAAGAGCCGCTTTGATCAATCAGCGACTGAGCCAGCTCAATTGCATTCATCCCCGCAACCCCGGTGCGTAAGAAAATAGCCAGTAGTTCAGCATCACTGAGTGCACTGGCACCACTGCTTAGCAGGCGCTCTCTGGGCCGCTGCATTTTAGGCATTGCCATCAACTGCATGTTTCCTCCTTGTTGGTATCCGTCACGTCACTGTGACTTTCTGAGTGTAGACAGCTGGCAGAATAATTCAAAACCCGGGGTAGGCTATGTTATCTTAGCGCTAGTTTTCATTTGCAGGGGCCGAGCATGAGCCAAACACACAAGCGTATTCTTCTGGGGATCAGCGGTGGGATCGCCGCCTATAAATGTGCCGAACTGGTACGACGATTAAAAGACCATCACTGTGACGTCAAAGTCGTCATGACTGAATCTGCAAAACAGTTCATTACTCCCCTGACCATGCAAGCGGTATCGGGCGAACCCGTCGCAGATTCTCTGCTTGATCCGGCAGCCGAAGCCGCCATGGGCCATATCGAGCTGGCCAAGTGGGCCGATCTGGTTTTAGTCGCACCAGCCAGCAGCAATATCATCGCCAAAATGGCCGCAGGCATTGCCGATGATCTGCTCACAACCTTGTTGCTGGCAACCCCTGCCCCAGTTGCCATTGCGCCCGCTATGAATCAGCAAATGTATGCACACCAGGCAACACAGGCAAACCTCTTCACACTCGCAGGTAGAGGCGTTACTGTCTGGGGTCCCGGTCAGGGCGAGCAAGCCTGTGGGGATGTCGGCAAAGGCCGGATGCTGGAGCCCCATGAACTGGTGTCACTGGCGTTAGATGCACTCACCCCTGAAGCCCCTATACTGGCCGGTAAAACGGTGACCATCACAGCAGGCCCAACCCGTGAAGCGCTCGACCCGGTGCGTTATATCAGTAACCACAGCTCTGGCAAAATGGGCTATGCACTGGCTGAAGCCGCACTGGCGCTGGGCGCTGACGTACATCTTATCTCAGGCCCGGTCACACTCACACCGCCACATGGCTGTACAGTGCACGCTGTAAGCAGTGCACAGGATATGCATCAGGCCGCGATGTCACTGGCGCCCGGTTCAGATGTCTTCATTGGCTGTGCAGCCGTTGCGGATTATCGTGCCGCAGATATCGCCGAGCAAAAAATTAAAAAACAGGGCGATGAAATGACTCTGACACTGGTGAAAAATCCGGACATCATTGCTGACGTTGCTGCACTAAAAGCACATCGGCCCTATACCGTCGGCTTTGCCGCAGAAACGCAAGATGTGGCCCAATACGCACAAGGCAAACTGAAAAACAAAGGGTTAGATATGATCTGCGCCAATGATGTCAGCCAGGAAGGGATTGGCTTTAATGCTAATAACAATGCGCTGACCCTGTTTTGGGATAATGCGCAACAATCTTTACCACTGGCAAGTAAGTCAGAGTTAGCACTTACTGTCGTCAAAGCAATTGCCGGTAAACTTAATTAAGTTCATGTTAAAAGACTGGAAAGAAGCTGAATAAAGCATTAACATGGCCAGATAATTGAGTTTAGGGCTCTGTAAGTAGTCGCTCAGGCGAGCACAGCGACAGGCCACTATTGAGCCCGCTCCTACTAAAATAACGATAATCATAAAGGAAACCTCATGCCAGCGACTAAACGCAGTAATCGCAAAGAGCAAATACTTCAATCCCTTGCGCAAATGCTTGAAACCAGTCCAGGGCAGCGTATTACCACCGCCAAACTGGCGACAGAAGTCGGCGTATCTGAAGCCGCACTGTATCGTCACTTTCCAAGTAAAGCCCGCATGTTCGAGGGGCTGATCGAGTTTATTGAAGACACTTTGCTGTCACGGATCAATTTAATCCTGGAAAACGAAAAAGAAACCCAAAGTCGTATCTACAATATCCTGATGCTGTTACTCACTTTCTCAGAAAAGAACCCTGGGATCACCCGTATTCTGACCGGAGATGCGCTTCAGGGTGAGCAGGAAAGGTTGCGCGAACGTGTTCAGGGATTGTTCGAAAAACTCGAAACTCAATTCAAACAAGTGCTCCGTGAACGTAAGTTGCGCGAAGGCAAAACCTTTGCCAGTGATGAAGCGGCTTTGGCGAACTTTTTCTTAGCTTATGTTGAAGGTAAAATGAACCAGTTTGTGCGCAGTGACTTTAAAGCCAAGCCAGCGGCCAACTTTGCCAGCCACTGGCAAGAGTTACAGCGTATCTGGCTGGCGTAACCCGCTTGCTGCAGATTATTGCAAACCTTGTCAGGTGGGCACAGCCCGCCTGGCTTTATCCAGTTTTTTCTCACACCCAACGCAGCACAGTTTAGTCTCTCAGATAAAAGTGTTACAAAGTTACAATTCCTATCGAACAAGAATCATATTATGACGTTTGCCAAATCTTTACTCACGGCCGCCCTGTTTTCAGCAACCAGCCTCGCAGCCAAACCCAGCCTGGAATTCAATGATGTATTTGACTTTAAATACGCCCAGGGCCGGGTCTTGTCAGAAGACGGGCGATTTGTCGCACTAAGCGCGCAACCCTATCGGGGAGACAGCACAGGACAGGTGTATGACCTCAGTAGCAAGAAATTAATTGCCAGTGTCGAACGCGGCACCAAAGCCCGCCTCAATCGTGCGGGCAACTGGGCTGCTTTCACTCAAGTTCCAAGCCTGCTGACGTCAGAAACCACAGACAAAAAAGCGCGTAAAAAGCTTAAGCGCGCGCTGGTGCTGGTCAATACGCACAGTGGTGAACAACGCACTTTTGACGCTGTTAAAGACTATCAACTGAGCGACGATGGCCGCTGGCTGGCCTATCGACAGGATGTGGAAGCCGATAAATCAGATAAAGCAGAGAAAAACACCGACAGTGCGATCCCGGCAGACAAGAAAGACAAAACCTATCCTCTGGTGATTGTGGATTTAACCTCACAGCAGCAGTATCAGTTTGAGCAGGTTGGCCGCTATGCCTTGAGCCCCGCGGAATATGGCGTACTCATGAGCCAGCATAGCGAAGACGGTGCTGATAACCAAATTCAGTATTTTGATTTGAGTCGGGCACAGGCCAGCGTATTAATAGAAGAGCCAGGCATCACTTTGTCCGCGATCGCCTGGCACCCCTACTCATCACTGGTGGCCTTTACCGAAGGCAATTATGTCAATGACGATACACGCCGCCGTGCTTATCAAGTGCGGCTATGGGATGCCAAAGTAGATCGCTTCACACAAGTGCCTCAGCCGCAGGGCTGGTATAGTGCAAAATCTGCCGCATTAAGCTGGTCAGAGCAAGGAGAGCGGCTCTATTTTGAGAACCGCCCGTTACTTTCCACAAAACCTGACGAGAAAAAATATCAGGATCAGGCATCACTGACCGACCTTGATACTATTATGGCTCAATCAGGCCTGAAGGTCTGGCATAATGAGGATGCCCAGATTAAACCCCGGGAGATTAATACCTGGGAGGAAACTAACCGGGAACGCAACTATCAGGCAGTTTATCACCTGGGAAGCCAGCGTGTTGCCCAGCTAAGTGATGAAACAGCCCGTGATATTACCTTAAATCCTGAAGCCGACTTCCTGCTGGCCAGCAATGATCAGCCATACCTGAAACAGATCATGTATAAAGGCTTCTATGCGGATTATTATGCCGTACAGGTTGCCACTGGTGCACGCAGCTTTATCGTCAAAGAGACCTCGAATCGTCCGACGCTATCGCCAACCGGTCAGCACGCAGCCTATTTCCTGAATGATCAGCTTTGGCTTAAAGATCTGCATGCACAAAAAGAAACCGCCATTAGCAAGGCCGTTCGCGACGCACTGTTTGCAGATGACCGTCACGACTATCCAGAACCCAATCCAGGATACGGATTTGCAGGCTGGCAACGAGATGGCAGTACACTGTATGCCTACAGTAAATTCGATATCTGGGCCTTTGATAGCAAAACGGCTCAGGCAAAACGTCTGACACGAGGCAAGGAAACCCAGACACAATACCGGGTGATCAAACTGGATAAAGACTTTGTCGGCTTCGCTGCTGATGAACAGGTCTACCTGTCGGCACATAGCCTTGCCAACAAACAAACACACATTGCCAGGCTCAACTTGGCCACAGGCAAACTAACCACCCTGACTTCAGGTGAAGCAAAATACAGCTTACTAGAAAAAGCCAAACAAACGGATACGCTGCTGTTTACCAGACAGAGTTACCATGAATTTCCGGATCTGTGGCAAACCAACAGTACCTTTAGTCAGCGTCATCAAATCACCAACCTGAATCCTCAGCTCAGCACCTTCGCGTGGGGGCAAAAGCCGGAACTGGTACAGTATCAGGGTTATAATGGCGAGCCCTTGCAAGGGGTGCTGATCAAGCCTGCGGACTATCAGCCAGGTAAAAAAGTACCGGTAGTCTTCTACTTCTACCGTTATATGAGTCAGCGTATGTACGACTTCCCACATATGGTACTAAATCACAGGCCTAACTTGCCGATGTTTACCTCTAACGGCTATGCCATCTTCCTGCCTGACATTCGCTTCGAAATTGGTTATCCGGGCCGCTCATCCACCCAAACCTTAGTGAACGCGGCGCAAAAGCTCATTGATTTAGGGATTGCCGATCCAGATAAAATTGGCCTTCAGGGACACTCCTGGGCAGGCTACCAAAGCGCCTTTGCCGTCACTCAAACGGATATGTTTAAAGCCGTGGTGTCCGGTGCGCCGGTGTCGAATATGACCTCAGCCTACAGTGGCATTCGTCTGAAATCAGGTCTGGCACGTCAGTTCCAGTATGAAACCGGGCAAAGCCGCATCGGCAAGACACTGACCGAAGCACCTGAGCTGTATATTGAAAACTCGCCGGTGTTCTATGCTGACAGGGTTAACACACCCATTCTGTTGATGTTTGGTGACAAAGATGGCGCAGTACCATGGCAGGAGGGGATCCAATACTATCTTGCACTGCGCCGTCACAACAAAGATGCTATCTTCTTACAGTACGAAGGCGAGCCGCACCACCTGAAACAATTCCCGAATCAGGTGGACTACTCTGTTCGCATGAAAGACTACTTTGATCACTACCTGATGGGTAAACCTGCTGCCAACTGGATCAAGTCAGGGATCCCTTATCGCAAAGAGAGCAGTGATTAAATTAAAAAAGCCGCTACATAGCGGCTTTTTCTTTACTTTAGGCGCTAGCGTTTTGCTGCGCGGCCTGAGGGCTTGTTCTTGCCCACTCTGGGCTTGGTATTGGCCTGATTAAACTGACCAAAGCCGCTGTGGCGCGTCAGCGCTTTCGTGCCCGGTTTGCGTCGGGTACTCCCTTTGCCTTCGCTGCGACCGGCCTCAGGTACCAAGCACTGTGGCCCGCGACCAATGAGATTCGCCTTGCCCATTTTCTTCAGGGCCTCGCGGATCATCGGCCAGCCAGCCGGATCGTGGTAACGCAGAATGGCTTTATGCAGACGGCGTTGCTTCGCCCCTTTAGGCACAGCCACCACTTCTTTGTTGTTTTTGATGTTACGCAACGAGTTCATCTCGGTATGATAGATGGTGGTTGCATTTGCCATCGGTGACGGATAGAAGTTTTGCACCTGATCCAATTTAAAGTCATGGGCTTTTAGCCATAGCGCCATGTTGACCATGTCTTCATCTTTGGTGCCCGGGTGTGCTGAGATAAAATAAGGGATCAGATACTGCTTTTTACCCGCTTCTTTAGAGTATTTATCAAATAACTCTTTGAACTTGTCATAGGTGCCCATGCCAGGCTTCATCATTTTAGACAAAGGTCCCTGCTCAGTGTGCTCAGGCGCAATTTTTAAATAACCGCCAACATGGTGGGTTACCAGCTCTTTGACATAACGCGGATCTTCAATGGCCAGGTCGTAACGCACACCCGAGGCGATGAGGATCTTTTTCACCCCTTCAACGTCACGTGCCTTGCGATATAGTTCTATGGTCGGAGTATGATCTGTGTCCATGTGCTTACAGATATCCGGATACACACACGACAGCCGACGGCAGGTGCTTTCCGCCTTTTTACTCTTACAGCGCAACTTATACATGTTGGCCGTCGGGCCACCCAAATCTGAAATCACGCCGGTAAATCCAGGCACTTTATCGCGGATCTGCTCAATTTCATCAATGATTGACTGCTCAGATCGGCTCTGAATAATACGCCCTTCATGCTCAGTAATAGAGCAGAAACTACACCCACCAAAACACCCGCGCATGATGTTCACCGATGTTTTGATCATGTCGTAGGCCGGGATCTTTTCTTCCCCGTAGCTTGGGTGAGGAATGCGCTGATATGGCAAACCAAAGACCTCATCCATTTCGTCCGTTTCAAGCGGATAAGCAGGAGGGTTGACCCATACACTGCGATCGCCATGACGCTGGAACAAGGCCCGGGCACAACCCGGATTGGTTTCCTGGTGCAAAATCCTGGATGCATGTGCATATAGCGGTTTATTGACACTCACCTGCTCATAAGCAGGCAACTTAACGTAGACTTTTTCCCAGGGTTTCAGGCGGGGAGGTTGCACCATAATAGGTTGAGCCTGAGCTGCATCCTGCGCTTTTTCAGCCTGTACAAATTCTGACTTACTACAACCAACATCATCAGCGCCGTAAGGGTTTGGGATAGGATCAATTTTGCCTATTTTATCGATTGCCGTTGAGTCGCTACCACGCCACTCAGGCAACGGCTCCTTACGGATCACCGCGGTGCCGCGCACATCCTGTATGGTGTCAATCGATTCTCCATTCGCGATACGATGCGCCACCTCAACCAACGGGCGCTCGGCATTGCCGTAGATCAGTAAGTCTGCTTTGGCATCAAAGATGATACTGCGGCGCACTTTTTCCTGCCAATAATCATAGTGTGCAATCCGACGCAAACTGGCTTCAATCCCCCCAATCACCAAAGGTACGTCTTTGTAGGCCTCGCGACAGCGTTGACTGTATACCACAACAGCACGATCCGGACGTTTACCACCGACATTGCCCGGCGTGTAAGCATCATCGTGACGAATGCGCTTTTCCGCTGTATAGCGGTTTATCATCGAGTCCATGTTGCCCGCGGTCACACCAAAGAACAGGTTCGGTTTGCCCAGACTCATAAAGGCGTCTTTGCTGGACCAGTCTGGCTGCGCGATGATCCCGACACGAAAGCCCTGTGCTTCTAACACCCGGCCTATCACTGCCATACCAAAACTAGGGTGATCCACATAGGCATCACCGGTCACTATGATGATATCGCAGCTATCCCAGCCCAGCGCATCCATCTCGGCGCGGCTGGTAGGAAGAAACGGGGCTGGACCATAACATTCGGCCCAGTACTTGGGGTAAGAAAAAAGCGGGCGCTCGGCCTGTAACGCATTCATGATGACGGCTCAATGCTGAAAAAAGAAGCGGATTATACTAAAAAGCACCATGGCTTCCCAGTACTAGCTTTTCAAATACGCCAGTAAATCGGCTTCAGCCATAGGTCTGGCAAAGAAAAACCCTTGTACTTCATTACATCCCAATGCACGCAAAATATCGGCTTGTTCTTGCGTTTCCACACCCTCAGCAATGGTTTTAAGGCCCAAATGGCGGCCTAAGGAGATCACCAGCTCGGCAATTGCGCCTGAGTCTTCGTGCGGGATCCCTTTCACAAATGCCCGATCAATTTTAAGTCTGGCAAGTGGCAGCTTTTGTAAATAACTCAACGAAGAGAAGCCAGTGCCAAAATCATCAATAGCGACTTCCACCCCAAAGGACTTCAGCTCACTCAAAGTATGTACCACAGTATTAATTTCATCCATCACCACGCTTTCCGTGACTTCAAGCTCAATTTTTTGTGGCTCAACATCATGATCCAGAATGGTTTGTTTAACCTGCTGTGCATAATTGGAGACCTTAAACTGCGGCACAGAGACATTGACGGCCACACTGATATCATGCCCCAGTGAACTCAGCTGCTTCTGCATCATACATGCCTGCTCCAGCACCCACTGGCCAATTTCGACAATCAGCCCGGCATCTTCTGCCAAGGGCACAAATACCGCAGGCGAAATGTAATCCCCCTTGCCGGTGGGCCACCTCAATAAGGCCTCACACCCAATTACCGTCATGGTTTGTAAACACAACTGAGGTTGATACCAGACCTCTAGTTTTCTTTGTTCAAAATCTTGTCGAAGCTGGCGGATCAAACCTAATCGCCAGGCCATTTTTTCTTCCAGATCAGAGCTATACCAGTTGAGCGTTTGGCGCCCTTGCTTTGCCTGGTTCAGAGCAATATAGGCCAGTTTCAAGGTTTCCAGGCCTTGTGGTGAAAAGTCAATTTGACAACATACGCCAATATGAAAATGCATTGTCAGTACATGCTCACCAACCTGGTAGGGCACAGTGAGCGCGTCTAAAAACAGGGTTTCGTCGAAACTTTGCTTGGGTAACAGTACCCCAAATACATCAGCACCAATACGCGACAATAATTCTCCCTGTGGGCATTCCTGCTGCAAGCGCTCTTTAACAGCCAATAGCAGCAAATTGCCCACTTCCTGGCCTAAGCCATTGTTGATATCCGAAAACTGCGCAATATCAATCAACACGAATACCAGCTGATCTTGCTCTGGTTTATAATACTGGGCTATCTGATCGACAAAGTTTGCCCGGTTCGGCAGACGGGTCAGCGCATCTTTATAGGCAACATCGCGCAGTTCATTGATCAGCTTAATATTATCGAGGCCCACACTGACATTGGTTAAAAAGATTTCTGCAAACTGCATCTGCGCCGCATTGGGTGGCTCTGCCAGTTCAAGATAAATAGCGGCACGGCGATTTTTACCTTGCAGTAAAAAGGTCACATCGTGATCGGTTTGCTGATGTGCATCCATATCAAAGCAGTTTTGTACTTGCATGATCACTCTGCCGTTATCTATCTGCTCCAGCCCCTGGCCAATGTGTGCTAAATAAGGTTGTGTACCGCCGAAGACCAGCACCTTTGCGTCTTTCTCTATCGCACCAGCCACCAGACCATGTGGCTCTGAGCCCAGGATCTTAGCCAACTGGTTGACCACAGACAGACCAAAAGAGGGCATATCCGTGTGGCCCAGGATCGCATGAGATGCCTCCAGAATATTGGTCAATGCCACACTTTGTTGTTCGAGCTCGCAGATTTGTTGATAGGACCGAATGGCCGTCAATAAAGAGGTAACCAGCTTCCCACGGGTCAGCTCGGTTTTCATTTTGTAGTCATTGATGTCGTATTCACGAATGACTTTTTCTTCGGGGGCATAGCCCGGTTGCCCTGTACGCAAAATAATTCGCACGGCGTAGTTACCGAACTCATCACGCACTTTCTTTACCACCGACAGACCCGCATCATCACTTTCCATCACGACATCGAGTAACAAGATGCAAATTTCGGGATGCTGTGACAAAACCTCAAGTGCTTCTTTGCCCGAATAAGCATGATGAAATTTGAGCGCGCGCCCCCAGAACTCTACGCCGGATAAAGCCAGTTTTGTGACCGAATGGATCTCCGGATCGTCGTCCACAACCAGTACATCCCAATACGCGCTGACCGTTTCTTGTGAGTCATGCGTTGAGTCTTGATCCGCAAACAAAAACTCTTCTTGTTCTGACGCCATCATCAACCTTATGTTCAACTACTTAGTTTCTGCGCACATGGCATATTTGCCTATGTGTTATCTTTTAAATTATGATAGGTTTTTACTATCAAGATCCATACCCGTTAACACTCAAGTAATATTATAGTCGATGTTCAACAACTTGTGCTCGTTAACTAAATAATATAGCGGCTCTATGCAGGTTATGACAGCAACAATTTTTCGGACATTCACGTTCAGCATTGTTTTGATATTCGGCCTGGTTGTGGTCACCGCTTTACTTCCCTCTGACTACCGGGCGCAGACAACACAACGGATCACCATCAATGACCTGCAAACGGTAAAAACCTATTTAGATGCCAACCACTGGCAAGGATTATTGACGCCGCAAGCCGATTTACAGCTGCTCTTTCTGACTAACGCCAGCCAGGTCGGAGGGTATGGTGAATTGCAACACCCCTGGGGGCTGGCAGAAGTCACAGTGCTGAGCCTGAGCCAACAGCACGTAACGGTACAACTCAGATTCAATGCTGAGCATGTCGCACATATCGAGCTATTACTCAAGCCACAAGCCGATATATTGGAGCTGCAGCTCAGCGCCCAAGGTGAGAACCACACTCCGTTAATCGGAGGACTCTATGCGCGTTTTGCGGCCTATTATACAGAACAACAACTCAAATTAATGATGAACCAGCTGATCAGCCAGTTAAAACTGCGCGCACAAGGAGCGGTATGACAATAAAAAATGCCCAGGCCCGTTCCAGTTTAGCCCTTCTTATCGAAGAGAAACTGGGATATGCCATGATCAAACAGCCCAAAGCTGCGATTCAATCCGAAGACCGACGCTTTGCGCAAACGCCTAACCCCAATCAAAATCAATTTATTGTCCGCAGTGAACATGGGGTGCTCAAACGCGCACTGAAACGCAATCAATTGCAGCGTATTGCACAACAACGCAATATCGAGTCCATTATGGGGATGTCACTAACCTTGTGCCCGGATGTTACCAGCCGGGGGCGTCCGGACCCCGATTGGCTGGAGCATTTTATTGCCCTGGCAGAAGATATTGCCAATAGTGCCATGCAGAAACTCTGGGCGAAAATCCTGGTTGGCGAGTCAATCGCACCGGGCACCTTTTCAATCAAAAGCTTGCAAACATTGAAACAGATGACACAGAAGGAAGCGGATGCCCTGCAGCGGTGCGCCTCCTTATGTGGCTACCTTGAGAAAGAAGACAGTTATTTAATTTTACTGGGCTTTTATAAAAAGCCTTCGCTGTTTGATTTACTTCGAAAAGGCACAAAAGAATCACTGAATCTGGCTCAGGCAGGGTTGAGCTTTCCTCATATTCTGACGCTAATGGACATTAACCTCATTTATCGACAAGAGATTGAATCTGCCAACCTGCAAAAGGGCCAGTCGCTGACGCTCGCCTATCAGGGTAAACACCTTGCCATCGAAGCCAACAGCAACGATCTGGTGCTGAGTTATTACAAACTGACGCAAACTGGCGATGAGCTGAAAAAGCTGATCAATACACCTGTCAATAAGACCTACAGGCAATTACTTTCAAAAGCTCTGGAAGAGGAGTTTACCCTGACCTGGGGTACCTGAAGAATGGGGAATGTATCAAAGCAACAAACAGCCCCTTGATACATTCCTGTTTAACGGTCTAGTTAGAAGTGCACCTGCAAGCCGGCAAATGGACCTGATGCATCGATATCTGTAGTGATGTCATCAACGTCATCCAATTCGACGACCATAGAGCGATAACCCGCACGAACTGCTACATCGACAGCCATATTATCGATGAACTCCCAGGCGACCCCAATCTGGAAGTCCTGGATCTTACTGTCATCAATTGCCAGCAAGCTGCCTTCAGCAAACACACTCAACCCGGTCAGTGGCAAACCCACTTCCCCTCTCAGATAACCCAGTGGGATAAAACCTGAAAAGTCGACAGTCTCTGTAGTGGTTTCACCATTGGCAAAACCCGTTACGCTGATCTCGCCATCAAAATGCTTAGCATTTAAACCAAAGTCGAACGAAATCAAATCGTTATCAAACAGCTCGTAATACAAGATGTAATCCATGTGGTCTAAATCACCCACGGTATTTACCGTACCGCCCACGGTGAAGCTTTTATCACCGAAGTCGAAGGTTTCATTTAGTACCGCAGAACCATCTAGTTGTAACTCGGTATATTTGAGCTTAACGTTCGGGACGAGTGGTACCGGGTGCTCAAGCGCGGCGTAGAAGCTTGAGAAGTTTTTATCAGAAAAGTCAAAGTCTTGCTGATTACCCTTGTTCGCAAAGCTACCTTCAGGCTCTGCGCCCCACGCTTCACCACCTAGGTACAGACCTAACAGAGTGTCTGCTTGTGCTGCAGGTGCGAGGCAGGCCAGAGATAAGGCTGCCGCTAAACAGTACTTTTTCATTTATTTATCCTTGCGCTAAAAGTTCACTGAGTTCAATAAGAGCCGCATTGGCTCGGGAAATATAGTTCGCCATCACCAGTGAGTGATTGGCTACCAATCCAAAACCACTACCATTTAAAATCATCGGGCTCCACACGGTCTCCTGTGTGGCTTCAAGTTCCCGAATAATCTGTTGCAGGCTCACTTTTGCATTTTTCTTCTCGAGCACATCCGCAAAGTCGTATTCTACCGCTCTTAAAAAGTGTAACAGGGCCCAGGTGGCACCGCGAGATTCATAAAATACATCATCAATCTTCCACCATGATGTTTTCACTTCATGGTGATTCGCCGCATAGGTTGCCTGATTAGCAGCACTGTCACCTGCCAGATCGGTGTTCAGCCTATCCTGACCGACACTGGCACTCAATCGTTGGCTTAAACTCCCCATCCGTTTTTCCGCTTCTTTTAGCCAGCCTCTGAGATTATCCGCACGGGCATAAAACTGACTAGTTTGATCGGCCGGGTTGGAAATTTGTAGCAGGTAATCATTAAGGTGAGCAATACCAGTACGATACTCCCCTTCTGCACTGGGCCATAACCACGCCGTGGAACTAATGTTAAATTGTGGCTGGGCTTTTTTCAGGCTGGGATGTTCAGTCGATTGCGACTGAGAGCGACTAAAATCTTTGCGCATAGACAAGGCCATATCGCGCACCATCTCAAGCGCACCATATTCCCATGCCGGCATGTTATCCATCATCACACTGGGTGGTAGTACGTCATTAGACAAATAACCACCGGGTTTATCGAGTAAAGTTTGCGATACTGTGATTAAAGTATGGGTCGTCACATAGCCCGTCACGAGCTGGGTATTTGATTGCTCAGCATGACGTTTAGCACTGCCGACCACATCGAACTGGTCGGGCTCAACACTCCAGTAAATTGCGAGGCCATACCCCAGCAGCAATACTGCGACCAGGCCAGCCCAAATCTTACCCATGTGATTGTGTGTGTTGTGATCCATCAATACTCCTAGTGATGCTGATGTCCATTTTTCGCGTTATGCATCTGCGCTTTAAGCGACACCACTTCAATCAAGCCATAGACGCGATTGCCATCAGCAAAATATAGTGTAAGTTTACGATTTTCGCCTACTTTTAATGGTTTGGTCGGCTCAAATGCCATCAGGTGATAGCCACCGGGCTTAAACTCAACTTGACTGTTAGGCGCAATCTCCAGTTTTTCTATCTTTTGCATGCGCATCATGCCATTAACATGTGCGTGTTCGTGGACCTCCACTCGCCCAAGCCCTTCAATTTCAGCTTTGACTAGTGTCACCGCTTGTTGGCTGTTATTGGCAAGTGTGAAGTAACCGGCAGTAGAGCTGGCCGCGGGCAAAAAGTCACGCAGTGTTGCGTGCGTCAGTTGCACTACGCCCTGTTCGGCGTGCGCATGGTGATGAGATTCGCCATGCGTGTGGTCCGGATGTGCCTGTGACATCCAAGGCAATGAACACAGCATAAAAAAGGCTAAATTTTTGATCATAAGCGCTTTCCTTGTTGAGTATAGTCCGTTTACTATACCACATTGCCCCTAGTTTAACGCGCTTTCATCACCATTTCTTTACAGCCGCACGCACTCGCAAAGGTGCTACACCTTAATACAGCACCTCTGGCCAGACGCCTTAACATAGCGCCTGCTTATCGCTCACCAACCAGCCTATTGCAACCAGAAACAATAGCGGAATGGCAATCAGCACCGAGTTAAATAGTAATGCTAACACTAGCCCAATGAGCACAACTAATATCACGCCAAACAATCCTATGCTCAGCAATGCCAGTAAGGCAAAAACGGCGATCATCGCGACAAACAGGCTAAGCATTTCAATCCCGACCCAACTCACATCCAAAATGACCTCTGGCACACTAAACCAGGCCAAGGGAGAGGACACCCAGGAAAACGCCGATAACACAACCAAGCCAATCAATAAGATCAATGCCGCTTTCATAATGCCCCCTAAGTACGCTCCGACAGCATTATCCAGGCGATAAAGTACGCCATCGCAACTAACACAGGTGCTTTTAATGCCAACAACACTGTGATTAGGCGAACCAACCAGGTTGGCATATCCAGTCTGTTTGCCAGCTTGCTACATACCCCACCCAGTTTTTTACGAGGTGGTTGCGAGCGTGTTGTATTGTAATAAGTATCATGTTCTGTCATCAGAGTTCTCCTCATTGCTGCTACACCGGGTACGCTTCAGTTACCTGTGTTGCAAATGCCTAAGCCGGTTGATTTCTTTGTTTCAATTCAGCCAATGCCTTGTCCACCTGCTCTTCTCGAGCGAGGGTTTCCAGTGCCTGCCACTGTGCTTGCTCGTTACTGACCAGTTCATAACTGTCTACCTCAGCTTCTACCCGTTCAACCTTACGCTCCAAATGCTCAAAGCGGGTGAGGGCTGCCGCTATCGACTGTTGACCAGCCACACTGCGCGCTTTCAGCTGAGTGGTGGCAGTGTGCTCCCGGCGAGCCAGCTGCGCCTCTTTTTGTCGCAATTGGGCTAGTTTATTACTCAGCGATTGTGCATCTTGCTCTAATTTGTCGTAGACCTGTTGCAGCTGTGCTGCCTCCTCTTCAATTTGTTGCAGCGCCTGCTGACATGCTTGTTTTTCCATCAGTGCAGCCCGGGCCAAATCTTCGCGGTCTTTTTGCAAGGCATACTCAGCCTGCTGCTGCCACTGTTCAGCTTTTTTATTCACCGCTTGCTCTCGGCGCACCAACGCTTTTTGTTCACAGATCACCTGTACCACAGTACTGCGACACTCTGTCAGTGCCTCTTCCAGCTCAGTCAGTATCTGACGCTGATTTTTCTTGGGATCATCTGCTTTGTCGAGCAACGCATTGAACTCGGCTTTGATTAAATCTTCAATTCGATCGATTAAGGCCATGACAGGCTCCTTGAATAAGCTAATGTTGATTAACTTAGTCCAAGGTTTATGCCAAAATTCTCAATGACAAACAAATCAAAAGCTTAGCTAAAAAATTGAAAAGGTGGGAAGAGAAGTAAGAAAGAGAGGTTGGTCAAAAAAGCGCATAATTAGCTTTTTTGACCAAAACAAGAACTATAGTTCCGGAACAAAGGTCAGCGCTTTTTCCATGACACTGATATCGGCGCTTTTACCATGGCCATTTTCCGACAAGTGACGGCGGAAGCCGCGTGCCCCAGGTTGGTTCTGGAAAATCCCCAGCATATGGCGGGCAATATGCCAAAAGTTAGCCCCCTTCGACATCTCTGCTTCAATATAGTCATACATACTGCGGACCACCTGATGACGGGTCTGGGTAAACGCTGCAGCGCCATACAGAGCACAGTCAACTTCAGCGAGCATAAACGGGTTGCTGTAGGCTTCACGGCCTATCATCACGCCATCCAGATGTGCCAGATGGTGCTGACATTCTTCAATGGTTTTAACGCCGCCATTGATACTGATGTGCAGATCCGAATAATCCTGCTTAAGTTTGTACACGCGCGGATAATCGAGGGGCGGAATCTCACGATTTTCCTTAGGACTTAAACCCTGTAGCCAGGCTTTACGAGCATGAATAATAAAGTCATCACAGCCCGCTGCTTTTGAGGCGTCGATCAGGCGAGTCAAAAACTCATACGAATCCTGCTCATCAATACCAATCCGGGTTTTCACCGTAACCGGTATGGAGACTTCACTCTTCATTGCAGCAACACACTCAGCCACCAGCTCAGGCTCTGCCATCAAACAGGCGCCAAAGCGACCATTTTGTACTCTGTCTGATGGACAACCCACATTGAGGTTCACTTCATTATAGCCGTATTGCTCAGCACGCTTAGCACATTCAGCTAAGGCTTTGGGATCAGATCCACCCAGTTGCAGTGCCACTGGCATTTCGTGCTCACCAAAGTGCAAATAATCGCCTTTACCAAAGATGATGGCACCAGTGGTGATCATTTCGGTATACAGTACCGCATGCTTAGTTAGCTTACGATGAAAGGTCCGGCAATGGCGATCCGTCCAATCCAACATGGGTGCAACGGAAAAGCGACGAAATGCTGAATCGCCTGTATTTACTGCGCTTGTGCCTGAATTATCTGTATTTGTCATACTACCTCTGAAACGCCCGATTGAGCGGTTCCAAACCGCTACCAGCGTCAATAACCGAACCACATCCCAGCCCATGTTCTGCAAGTAAGGCGCAGCTTGTGGTCATCAAAATAGATAAGCCGAGAATTATACACGCTGTTGCGGGGAGTTTCATCCAGCGATGATGCCTTGAAGGGAGAAGCGGCCAAAACAGGCCGCTTTTTGAGGGTTACCCTTTATATCCGTGCGGGTTTTGGCTTTGCCAGCGCCAGGTGTCCTGCATCATTTCATCAATGCCGCGCTCAGCTCGCCAACCCAGCTCGTTAAACGCTTTTTCAGGTGCCGCATAACAGGCCGCGATGTCGCCATCACGACGCGGTTTAATTTCATAATTCACGGGTTTACCTGCCGCTTTTTCAAACGCTTTAACCATGTCGAGCACCGAATAACCATTACCTGTACCCAGATTAAAAATATGCGTCCCTACCTGAGCAGCAATCTTGTCCAACGCTTTGAGATGACCAATGGCAAGGTCTACAACATGAATGTAATCACGGATCCCCGTACCATCGTGTGTGTCATAGTCATTCCCAAAAACACCCAGCGTGTCTAACTTACCCACCGCAACCTGTGCAATATAAGGCAACAGGTTGTTCGGAATACCATTGGGATCTTCCCCTATCTGACCAGATATATGCGCTCCTACTGGGTTGAAATAACGCAAAATCGCAAATGCCCAGCGAGTATCTGACTTAGCTAAATCTTGTAGGATCATCTCCACCATCAGCTTAGAGGTACCATACGGGTTAGTCGTCCCTCCCACCGGGAAATCTTCACGAATAGGTAAGCTGGCCGGATCGCCATACACTGTCGCAGAAGAACTAAATACCAACTGAAATACGCCAGCATCGCGCATCGCATCCAGCAAGGTTAACGTTCCCTGGACATTATTTTGGTAATATTCAACCGGCTTCTGCACCGACTCACCTACCGCCTTTAATCCCGCAAAGTGGATCACCTGCTTTATCTGGTGCTGTGCAAAAACTCGGTCGAGAAATGCTTTGTCACAAATATCGCCCTGGTAAAACGTCGCGGTACGCCCAGTTAATGCCTCTACACGCTGCAAAGACTGCTGGGAGGAATTACATAAGTTATCGACAACAATCACTTCCTTGCCTTCACTAAGCAACTCCAGCACGGTATGCGAACCAATATACCCGGCACCACCGGTAACTAAGACGGTCATAGTAATTTTCCTAAAAATATATCTGTGTCCATTGTAATTGATCCCAACCAGTGTGTCAGTGTTTTGCACTCGATGGCGACCCTAGCTATGCCTGGTCACACACAAATACCAATCGCGCTCCTTGCTTGCTCAAGCGTGAAATCGTTCCAGGGCAATAGGCTGACAAATTTCGCCAAAGCAAGACCTTATCAGGGTTATCCAGATGTCGGGTATATATACGACCGGCAATGGCATAGGCAATCGTATTGTCATCAAACCAAGTGTAATAATGTACGCTACTTGGTAATGCAAAATGCGGTGTCACCGCCTGAGTTTGTGCATCGAAGCTGGCAAACCATTGCTGACCTTGTGAAGTATAAGTAAAACTATATAGATTCCGCGTAGCATTATAGGCCAGTGTGCGACCGATATCGCTGGCGACCAATTTGGGTAAATGCCCTTTTAAATCGGTGAATTGTAAAGTGTGCGGCTCACCAAGAATAAACATGACCAGTTGCTCATCCCTACCCCAAGCGTGATAACCGACCGGAGCAATGTGCTCAAACACACGCCGTGGTGATTGTGTCTCCGAAAATGGATAAAACCATAGCTTTTGCGAACCATCGGCTTCGACGACCACAGCAGAGAGGCCATCGTCAAAGGGATATATCGTGGGCGAGTATTCCGACACCGGCGTATTGGTCAGGTTTCGAGCCTCATGCGTGGCAAAATCGTAAAAAAACAGGTCGGTCTGGCCCCCGTTCGGGCTCTTTACCTGTTGGGTAAAATACACTCCATTGTCGACAACCAAAGGCTGGTTGTGATAACCATCAGCCGCGCTGATTGGCTTCACCGACAATGAGCCGGATTGCTCTTCAGCCAACCACAACTGCGAGGCCGGCATCGCCTTGAGTGTCCCCATAATGCCCCATAGTAACCCAGTGGCGATGATCTTTTGCAACAGTGTCATTGTGTTATATTCCTTGTTTTTTCAGCTATCATACCGAGCGACAGCAGGAACTCAATCATCACAATGCAACTCACCGCGAAATGCCTTGCGAATTTTCCCTTATCGAGTAACATCGAAAGGTGTTAATCGGAAGTTACGCTCAGTCCGTCTGAGCCAGGTAAGGGGACAAAATGTCTGCAAAGCATCCAATCATCGCGATCACGGGAAGTTCCGGTGCCGGCACCACAACCACCACGGCCGCGATAAAGCACATTTTTCGCAGCCTGGACGCCAAAGCTGAGATCGTCGAAGGTGATAGCTTTCATCGTTATACCCGCCCTGAAATGGACAAGCTCAAACGCGAAGCCCTGCAAGAAGGTAAACACCTGAGCTACTTTGGCCAGGAGGCCAATGACTTTGCCGCGCTAGAAGCGTTATTTGCGACTTATGGTCAGACCGGAACCGGCCAGGTCCGGCGCTATTTGCATACCTTTGATGATGCCGTACCGTATAACCAGCTACCCGGCACCTTTACGCCTTACCAGGAACTCGATAGCAATAGTGATATGCTGTTTTATGAAGGCCTGCATGGCGGCATAGTGACCGAAGAACATGATGTCGCCCATCATGTCGACCTGCTGATTGGCATGGTGCCGATTATTAACCTGGAGTGGATCCAAAAACTGATCCGCGATACGCACGAAAGAGGTCATTCTCGTGAGGCCGTTATGACCTCAATCGTGCGCAGTATGGATGATTACATTAACCATATTACGCCCCAGTTTTCACGTACCCATATTAATTTTCAACGCGTCCCTACCGTTGATACTTCTAACCCCTTTAGTGCCAAAGACATCCCCTCGCTGGATGAGAGCTTCGTAGTGATCCGTTTCAGGGATATCAAAGATGTCGACTTCCCCTATTACCTGCAGATGATCCAGGGCAGCTTTATGTCTCGCGTTAACACCCTGGTCGTGCCTGGCGGTAAAATGGGCCTGGCCATGGAGCTGGTATTAACTCCACTGATCAAAGACTTACTTACAAAAAAACGAGCTCTGGAGCAGATTGTCCCGCTGGACTTACCCGTTTAACGACGGCTTACACTTCACCGCTTGCGGGCTTTTCATGGGGTCGTTACACTAGCGATTTTTCAGGGCATCGCAAATGGCAGTTATTAAGATACTTGTCGGGTCTAAGAACCCAGTTAAAATCAATGCCGCAAGGCAGATATTCACGCAGTATTTTCCACAACACGATATTCAGTGTGAAGGCTTATCCGCGCCAAGCGGGGTTGCCGATCAGCCACTGGGGGAAGCCGATACGCTGCTGGGTGCCCAAAATCGTGTGCAATACCTGATTGACCAGCACGCCGCCGATTACTATTGTGCAATGGAAGGCGGTGCCCATCAGTTTTCCTATGGTCCTGCCACGTTTGCCTTTGTCGTCATATCCAATGGCCAGACTGAGAGCATTGGCCGCAGTGCTAACCTACCACTACCACAACGTATTTATGATGCGCTGCTGGTAGGAGAAGAATTAGGTCATGTCATGGACCGCATGTTCGATACCAACAACATTAAACAAAAAGGGGGCGCAATTGGGTTGCTGACCAATCATCTGGCAACCCGGGAAAGTGCCTACACCCAGGCTCTGTTGCTGGCGATGGCCCCCTTTAACCACGTAGAGCTATATTCATGAAATACTCCCATATTCTATTTGATGCCGATGAAACCCTGTTCAGTTTCAACGCCTTTCTGGGCCTTAAGGCCCTCTTCGCACGTTATGATGTCACGTTTAGCGAAGCCGATAACGCCGAATACCAGCGCGTCAACAAGCCTTTGTGGGTGCAGTATCAGAACGGCGAAATAGATGCCAAAACCCTGCAAGTAACACGCTTTCAGTTCTGGGCTGAACGTTTGAATGTATCCGCTGAAACCCTCAATTTGGGCTTTCTTGATGCCATGGCAGAATTGTGTAATCCGCTGCCTGGTGCCGCTGATCTGCTGCATGCCCTGCAAGGCAAAGCAACGCTGGCTATCATCACCAACGGGTTTACTGCCTTACAAGAGAAACGTCTGGCCCATACCGGGTTTAAAGACTACTTTCACAGCATCGTAATTTCTGAACAGGTGGGGGTGGCCAAACCCGATCCGAGCGTATTCGAGCATGCTTTATCACTGCTGGGAACGCCTGATAAGTCTCGGGTGCTAATGGTCGGGGATACCCCTGCCAGTGATGTACTGGGAGCCAATCGCTTTGGCATCGACAGTTGCTGGTTACGCCACCCAGGCGCTAAGTGCCCGCCGGAGATCACACCCACTTACGTCGTTGATAGCCTGGCGCAGCTACAGGC
The DNA here is from genome assembly GCF_022347845.1 of Pseudoalteromonas sp. McH1-42. Classification (NCBI taxonomy): domain Bacteria; kingdom Pseudomonadati; phylum Pseudomonadota; class Gammaproteobacteria; order Alteromonadales; family Pseudoalteromonadaceae; genus Pseudoalteromonas; species Pseudoalteromonas sp. McH1-42. Next base: position 111,131 of record NZ_JAKRFU010000013.1, read on the forward strand.
GCTATTGCTGGACCCGGAAACAAAAAAGGCAAGCTAAGCTTGCCTTTTTCACTCAATGCATAGCCAGAAGGTTATTGCGCATTGCGCTGACGCAACACCTCAAACAAACAGATCCCGGTGGCCACAGACACGTTGAGACTGGATACAGTACCAACCATCGGAATTTTTACCAGCACATCACAGTGCTCGCGGGTCAGACGGCGCATGCCATCGCCTTCAGCACCCATTACCACAGCAATAGGACCGGTAAGACTGGCATCAAACAATTCAGTGTCTGTCTCACCTGCGGTTCCAACTACCCAGACACCCACTTCTTTGATATCCCTGAGCGTGCGGGCCAGATTCGTCACCTGGATCAACGGTACGGTTTCCGCTGCGCCACACGCCACTTTGCGGGCCGTGCCATTTAGCTTGGCAGACTTATCTTTGGGTACAATCAGTGCGTGCGCACCAGCGGCATCGGCACTGCGCAAACAGGCACCGAGATTATGTGGATCTGTCACACCATCAAGGACTAAAAAGAACGGCGTCGATTCTCTGGCTAAGATCTCATCCAGGTCGCGCTCATTGAGTACACGGGCAGCTTTTACATTGGCAATGATCCCCTGATGCTGCTCACCATTGGCTTTATTATCCAACGCTTTCCGCTGCATAAATTGCACAGAAATACCAAACTTGCGTGCTTCATTGACGACCGCATTAAGACGTTTGTCGTCTCGTCCCTTAAGAGCATAGATCTCTAAAAAGCGCTCAGGGGTGGTGGATAGAATGGCTTCAATAGAATGGAAACCAAAAATTAATTCATTACTCAAAGTTATGCTCCCGCACTCGATTTGTTTCTTTTACGCGCGTTTTTACCAGGACGCTTTGCCTTAGTTTTGCTGGCACTTTTCTTGGTTTTCTTCTTACCGGTCAAAGTATCAGCTTGTTTGGCTTTTTTAGCCTTTCCTTTAGGTGTGGTCTTCTTAGCCTTTTTCGGTTTTTTGCCGTCGCTTTTAGCGGGTCTTGCGTCTTTGTCTGCTTTGCTGTCTTTTTTATCTTTGCTCGGGATCTTGCCGTCTTTCAACTGCGCACGCACACTTTTTCCGGCATTCTCTGTCGCCGCTTTACGACGCCGTCTGGCATACCGGTCTGGCACCGCCTCTTCGGCCAGCGCCAGATTAATACGTCGTTCATCCAGACTCACGGAGTTGACGACCACACTCAGCTTATCACCGAGTCTAAAGACACTCCGGCTGTGCTCCCCAATCAGGCAGTGTTTCGCGCCATCAAAATGGAAATATTCGTGACCCAGGTTACTGACATGGATCATGCCATCGATTTGTAACTCATCGAGCCTAACAAACAAACCAAAATTGGTGACCGATGAAATCACGCCAGTGAACTCATCACCCACGTGATCTTGCATAAACTCACACTTGAGCCAGTCCGCTACCTCACGAGTCGCATCATCGGCGCGACGTTCTGTCATTGAACATTGCTCACCGAGCTGATCCGCTTCATCACTTTCATACACATAAGCACCGGACACTTGTTGTCCCTGCTCCGCCAGGATCCCTTTAATCGCGCGATGCACCACCAGATCCGGATAACGTCGAATGGGCGAGGTGAAGTGTGCATACGCCTTCAGCGCAAGACCATAGTGACCAATGTTATCCGGTTGATATACAGCCTGTTTCATCGAGCGTAATAGCATGGTCTGGATCAGCTCCAGTTCCGGGCGCTCGCCCAGGCCAGCCAGGGCTTCAGTGATCTCCAAAGGCGTTGGCTCATGGCCCAGGGTGCTTTCGATCCCTAAGTCTTGCAAGAATAACCTGAACTGGCTGAGCTTTTCCGGATCAGGCTGATCATGGACCCGGAACAGCGCACTGGCTTCGTGTTTTTCCAGCAACCGTGCCGCCGACACATTGGCTAGGATCATACACTCTTCGATCAGTTTATGGGCATCATTACGCACCACAGGTACGATGGACTCAATTTTACGATGTGCGTTGAAGACAAAACGCGTCTCCAGGGTTTCGAACTCGATGGCACCACGCGCCTGACGCTCAGACTTCAGGGCCATATACATCTGGTGTAACTCGCTAATGTGTGGGTACAGCGCGCTATATTGCTCGCGCAAGACTTCATCGCCCTGCAACATCGCATGAACCTTAGTGTACGTCAGACGTGCGTGAGAATTCATTACTGCTTCGTAAAAACGGTAACCTGACAAACGGCCGGCTTCGGACACCGTCATTTCGGCCACCATACAGAGACGGTCCACTTGCGGGTTCAAAGAACATAAGCCATTCGACAGGACTTTGGGCAGCATAGGCACCACTTGCTCAGGGAAGTACACTGAATTCCCCCGAGAGATGGCTTCTTTATCCAGTGCACTGCCTTTAGACACATAGTGCGATACATCGGCAATAGCGACCCATAAACGCCAGCCACCTGACTTTTTGCGTTCACAGTAAACCGCATCATCGAAATCTCGGGCGTCTTCCCCGTCGATGGTGAGCAGTGGCAGATCGCGTAAATCAACCCGGCCAAGTTTATCCGGCTCGGCGACAAATTCCCCGTGCTCTGCGACCTGATCAAGCACCGCCTGCGGCCACTCATAAGGGATTTCGTGGTTTCGTAACGCGACCTCAATCTCCATACCCGGCGCCATATGGTCACCCAGTACTTCGGTCACCTTACCCACCGCATTCATTTGCTTGCTGGGGCTTTGGGTGATCTGAACCTGAACCATCTGGTTATGACGGGCACCATTTTCGCTGCCCGGCAGCACAATAATGTCCTGCGTCAGGCGTGGATCTTCAGGTACGACTACCGCCATGCCATGTTCGACAAAGAAGCGCCCGACTATCGGTGCACGTTCTTTTTCGAGCACCCGCACAATGCGTGCATCCACTTTACCACCTGAGCCTCGGGAACCTGCTTTCGCCAGCACCCAATCACCGTGCAATACTCTGTCCATCTGATACTTAGTGATAAACCAGTCTTTAGCTTCGCCTTCCACCTCCAAAAAGCCAAAGCCATCACGATGTCCAATTACCCGACCTTTGACCAGGCCATCATCCGTTGGGATCACGTAACATTTGAACTTGTTGAAAAACAGCTGACCATCACGCTCCATGGCTCTGAGGCGCCGTTTAAAGGCAATTTGTCGTTCATCTTCGAAGACTTTAAGGTCCTGACAAAGCTGATTGAAATTGGTTTTGTTATTGCTTTTTTGAATATGGTCAAGAATGAACTCACGGCTGGGCACCGGGTTATCGTATTTTTCTTGTTCTCGGCTGAGATAAGGATCCTGTTTAGACATTCACTGAGTATGTAGAGAAGTTATACCTGTATTCTAACGCAAATCCAGCCAATGGCCCACCTAACCTTACGCTTTTTCAAGCACTCTGGCATTCATACGTTGATGACAAGATTGCAGTGCCGAGGCACTTTGCTTGGCAAATTGATGCAATGCAGACCAGTCAATATCCCGCTCCTGTGCGGCACGACGGCGAGTCTGATGCAATGCCTGGCGCAATGCATATAACCCCAACTGCTCTACTTCGTGCTCCAGTTGTAAAAGCTTTTCTCGCAATGAATCATCGGACTGAATATCAGCCAGTCCACGAAGCTGAGCAAACTCATAATCCAGACGATCGCTCAAATATACGAGCCGTGAGGCAAACTCAGCGCGCACAGAAGATTCACTCAACTGACGCTCGACAAAGGTCAAATCTACGTAAGCAGCCTCCGTTGCTTCCAGACCGCTGCTATTCTGTTTTACAATACGCTCCAGCGCCTGTCTTAATGCAGTGACACGCAACGGCTTTTCCAGGCAGTCGAAAATTCCGGCTTGCTGATAAGCCTGCCGCGCTTGCTGATCTACATCGCCAGTCAGCGCCATCACAACAGGCGAGTGCGTCAGAGCAAGATCCGTAAAGCGTGTTTGATACCATTCTAAGCCATGGCCATCCGATAAATGCATGTCTAACAGCACCACATCAAACTGAGCTTGCAATAGTAGCTGCTCCGCATCCGCCAGGGTTTCCGCCAGTTGATAATCCAGCCCTAAATTGTCGAGATAACCACGCACTACTTCCCGGTTCAGGAGATTGTCCTCAATGACGAGTACAGACATATCTCCGAGTGTCGTTGGCTTACTATCGAAAGTGTCTGGTTGCTCCCCGAGTTGCGAGTTAACCTGCATTTCAAAGAAAAATTCACTCCCCTGCCCAGGCTCACTTTGCACTTCCAGATCGACCCCCATGTTTTCCAGTAGCTGCTTGCACAAGGCCAGGCCCACTCCGGCGCTATCAGCAATAGCGCGCGGCGCACCAAATGTGACAAAAGGTTCAAAGACCTGTTGTTGCTGAGCGCGACTCAGTCCTATGCCTGTATCTTTCACGGCAACCCGCAGTTGATGACGATTGGCACTCAGGGCGTAACCAAAAACGATCAGCTCAACCGAGCCGTGTTCCGTATACTTAATGGCATTAGAAAGCAGGTTTTTAATCACCAAAGTGAAGGGGTCTTTGTCTATCATGACCAGCAGATTGGCATCAACGCCTTGTATTGTCAGGGTTAGTTTCAGGTGTTTTTTCTCCGCCAGAGGCCTAAAAAAGCGGATCTGCTCCTTCAGGTGTGTCGCGAGATTGACTGGCTCCACTATGGTATTGGGCACAGCCCCCCGCGCCTGCAGCAAAATTTGATTTGCCAGATCCGACATCGACATGGCGGTGGCAATAATCACATCACAAAACTGCCCATGCTGCTGCGGTTCCCTGGGTACCCGTTTAAGTAACTCCGCATGACCAACGATGGCGTTTAAGGGCGTTCTGAGTTCGTGGCTGAGTAACGTCAAAGAGCGCTCTTTGTGCTGCGCAGCAAGTTCTGCGCGATGGCGCAATTCATGTAATTCCTGTTCACGTCGCCCGCTGCACAGTAAGCACAAGGAAAAACACAAAATCAGAGGCATAACGATAACGGACACGGAGAAAAACTGATTTACCCAGTTATTGGTAATCAGGCTGTCATGCTGCGTGTAATGATGGAGCATCAATAAACGCACCGTAAACACGATAAACAGACAGACACAGGCCAGTGCAAATGCCCAGTGTGCTGGCGAAAAACTTTGCCACTGACGCCTTTGACCCAACCACAAAGCGCGCAGGCACAGAATCATGCTCAGCGCCCAGCCCATGTAATTTAAAATCACCCTGGCGATAAAATTAGCGTCAAGGTATGTGTAATACACGTAGCCCGGAAAAAAGATCCCTGCCAGTAGCCACCAGGGCCAGCTCAACCGGGGGACTGAGAAAAACTGTTCACTGCCGCGACTCAAACAATATAAGCCAATAAAGATCAGACAATTTGAGACAAAAATGGTCCAGGTCACGGACAAAGAAAATGAGGCGATGAAGATGCAACCAAATGCAGTACAGACTGAAAAGCTGGCCCATAAACGGGTTCCCAGCAAACGGCGATGAATAAACCAGTTAACCAGCATAAACAGCGCACACACGCATGACGTCAAAGCCAGGATCTGTAAAAGTTGTTTCGGATCGCCCATACCGCATCAAACATCGTCGTAAAGAACTACTAGTATAGTATTAATTTTATGCTAGCCGGAAGCAAAATCTAATCCATCTAACATTACACGGGATTACACCTCACCCTTTACTCTTAAAAAATCACACTAAAGCAAGCCGATCCAACGTATCGGATCATCTTTTCGGCTGTCATAAGGCTTTAGCGACAACCGCCTAACATGATAAGCTGATGAAAAACTTACCGAGTTCGCTATGCGTCCCGAACAATCCTCCCTCATTAATTTGCATCTGGCAGTGCTGCTGTTTGGTGGTACCGCGTTATTTTCCAAGTTAATCTCTCTTTCTGCACTGGACATCACTGTGTATCGCACCGCCATCGCCTTTATCACTCTGGCGTGCATTCTCAAGTTTAAAGGCAGTGTATTCAAACTCAGGGAAACCAAAGACTACGCCATTGTCGTACTGTTGGGTGTCTGTGTCGGGCTACATTGGGTGACTTACTTTGCTGCGATGCAAATGGCCGGGATAGCTGTCGGGGTCATTGCCTTTTTTACATATCCGGTGATCACTGTGCTGCTTGAGCCCCTTTTTTTCAAAGGTAACATTAAACGCAAAGATATCTTTACAGCGGCGGTGGTAATGTGTGGTATTTATTTACTGGTGCCGGGCAGCGATCCAGGTAATCAAATCACTTTGGGCATAGCAACCGGAGTGTTTTCCGGGGCACTCTTTGCACTTAGAAATTTACTTCAGAAGAAACTTTTTTCCAGTTACGGCGGGCCACACACCATGTTTTATCAGACCCTGGTTGCCAGCCTCATGCTATGTGCCTTTGTTGAAGTGCCCCCCTCCGATTTAAGTACTGAAAACCTGTTCCTGATTGTCCTGGCTGGGTGTATTTTTACTGCAATCCCCCATGCGCTATTTGCGTCCAGTTTGCGTTACTTATCAGCCACTACCGCGGGGCTGATTTCTTGCTTACAGCCCTTGTATGCGACCGTGTTGGCTTATATGCTGTTGGCAGAAACCATAACACTCTCCACGCTGGCAGGAGGCATACTGGTAGTCAGTGCTGCCTGCTATGAGACGTGGTCGATCACAAGGAATAAGCTATGATCCAAGTTTTTGCACACCGAGGTGCCAGTGGAAATTACCCCGAAAACTCTCTCAGTGCCATTCAGGCTGCACTGGAGGTGGGCGTCGACGGCATAGAACTCGATGTGCAAAGTTGTCTGGATGATTACGCCATCATTCATGATACCTGGCTGGATCGCACCACCAACGGCCGGGGCAAGGTTAACGAAACCAGTCGTGAGCAGCTGTCTCTGTTAAGACTCAGTAACAACGAGCCCGTACCGACACTACAACAAGTGCTGGATACAATCGGCCAACAAACCACTATTAACCTGGAACTCAAACATACCTTCAGCCTGGATAAGTTTGTTGCCACCATAGAAGACAATGTACAGCGTGGGGTGATAGCTCGCCATCAACTGCTCTTGTCCTCTTTTGATCACCATCAGTTGTTATGGCTCAAGCAAAAGCTGCCCTGGGTCAGGATCGGGGCACTGACCGCTTCTATTCCGCTTACATTTGCCCAGTTTGCCCAGCAACTTCATGCTGAAAGCATCCATATGGACAAAAACTTCATTAACCATGAATTTGTTCAGGATGCCAAACAACGCGGCCTTAAAGTCCTGGCTTACACTGTCGATAAAGCAAAAGACATTGAATTAATGTTAGATTATGGCGTAGACGGCATATTCAGTAACTACCCCTGTTACGCAAAAATGGTCGTGCAACAACAACTCAACCATACATCTGAGGTCGATTGACAGAGCTGACCATATGCTGGATTATGCCGCTTGCTAAAATAAATTGCTTAACCTGTAAACAGTTGCACCTGCCAGGTTTACTCTATACTGTATGCTAAACGGCACAGTGAAGAGCCTAATATGAGTTTGTACATGCGCATCTATAATTTGATCGAAGAATCTTTGTTCTTCACCCTGACCCGCAAGATTTTTGGCAATCTGGGGTTTTTGTTAGTTTTTCAAATCATCACATTAGTGTGGCTGCACAGTGAACAGGCTGAGCAAAGCAGCTCTACCGGGGTTTTCTGGTTACTGGCTTTGATATCGGTTGGCGCCTTTATCTTCACCTTTTTCTATATGCGCTACCTGATTGTCCGCCCAGTACAGGCTATGCGCGACACGCTAGAACAGATCAACCGTCAGGACGGCGATCTCACTGCCAGACTGCCACAATTCACGTATGACGAATTCCGTGACCTCAGCGAGCAATACAATACCTTTACGCAGCATCTGAGCGAGTTGCTGGCTGCGACCTATCAAAGCGCCGAAGCGGCGAACCGCAGCAATCAGCAGGTCACCGACTCCATGAAGCAAACCGCTTTACTGGGTAGTCAACAAATAGATCAGGGCGACACCATTATCGCAGCCAGCGATCAGGTTACGCATAGCCTGCAAAGCATAGTGCACAACACCGATCAGGTTTATCAGGCCAATACAGAAAGTCTGCATTTTGTGCGTGGCTCTTCACAATCGTTGAGTACCCTGGTTAAAGAGGTTCAGCAAATTACCCACCTGTTGGGCAGCTTTTCATCCACCGTTGCCGGATTAAAAGAAAACAGTGAGAACATTCGCAGTATTTTGAAAATGGTCGAAGAGTTCTCCGATCAGACCAACTTGTTAGCGCTCAATGCCGCCATTGAAGCAGCACGAGCTGGAGAAGCGGGTCGTGGTTTTGCCGTGGTGGCCGATGAAGTGCGCAATCTGTCGGTCAAAGTTAACGATGCCACCCGTCAGATCAGTGATTTTATTAACCAAATGGATGTGTTAGTGGGCGAGACTCATCAGGAATCAGAACAACTGATAGATCATTCCAGCTCTGCAGAACAGGCCATCCGCACCACCTCTCAGGGGTTTGCCGATATGTCTGAGGACTTTGAGCGCAACCAGTCCCAGTTGGAAGAAATTGTCAGTGCCGTCCATCAGCTTGAATCAACTCAGCAGCACACCCACGAGTCAGTACACCGCATTGTTGAGCTCGGCCAATCCGCCAAATCACAGATTGATGCAGCATTACAAGATTGTCAGGATGCACAGCAGCGCTCCACGCAAACCCAGCAGGAACTCAAACGCTTCGTCTGAGGGCCTGCTCAGGTCCCGGCTTACGCCCTGTCGACGTCAAATGCTATCACTTCTTTAAGCTGTTTCTTTCCGGTCGCCAGCATCACCAGACGATCGACCCCTAATGCAACGCCGGCGCAGGCCGGTAATCCTTGTGTCAGCGCAGCCAAAAAGCGCGCATCTTTGGCCACAGGGGCCAGCCCCATCGCTATGCGCTGCGCATTATCTTCATCAAAGCGGGCACTTTGCTCAACGCCGTCGGTTAATTCGTTAAAGCCATTGGCCAACTCCATACCACGATAATAGAGTTCAAACCGACCAGCGACTCTGGGATCCTTATCATTGAGTTGCGCCAGCGCAGCCTGAGAAGCAGGAAAATGGTAGACAAAACAGGGCGCCTGCAGGCCAATCAAAGGTTCAATCTCCATACAAAACAGCAATTGCAGCAGCGTATCACGATGTTGCTCTTGCTCAGCAACGTGCGCATGGCCACGCTGGCTGGCCAGTTGCCTCAATTCCTCCATTGAGGCACTCAGCGGGTCCAGGCCCAGATGGGTAATAAAGGCCTGCTGATAGCTCAATGACTCGGCTTCAGGGCAACCCAGGATGGCCTGCATCAAGTCATTGACTTCCGTCATGAGCCTAAACTCATCGAACCCGGGTCGATACCATTCCAGCATCGTAAACTCAGGGTTGTGATGTCGGCCAGATTCTTCATTTCGAAAGGCTTTGCCAACCTGGTAAATTGCGCCACTGCCCGCCGCTAACAGGCGCTTCATGGCAAACTCAGGTGAGGTTTGCAGATATAACGGCGTGCCAGTGGCGTGACCCGGGCCGACAAAGGTGGTTGCGAACGACGCAAGATGTACATCCGTCACCGAAGCTTGTGACAGACTGGGGGTTTCGACTTCCAATACCTCACGCTCAGCGAAGAAAGTGCGAATTTTAGCGAGGATCCCGGCACGCTGACGCAAAGTATCAATACTGGCACTGGGTGCCCAAACAATATCAGAGACCGGATCAGGCGCTGAATGACTCATAATAACTCCAGACAAAAAATCCCGGCAATAGCCGGGATCTATAGGTAACTTGTCAGTCCCAGTCCGCTTGATTTAAGCGCGGCCAGGCCACAAAGTATATTCGCTTACTTTACACGACTCACATATTCGCCGCTGCGCGTATCTACTTTGATCACTTCACCAATTTGTACAAACAGAGGTACGCGTACCACAGCACCTGTGCTCAATGTCGCAGGCTTACCACCGGTACCGGCTGTATCGCCTTTCAGGCCAGGATCTGTTTCTGTGATTTCCAGCTCGACGAAGTTAGGTGGAGTAACGGCAATGGGGTTACCGTTCCAAAGCGTGATAGTACATACATCGTTTTCAACCAACCATTTTACCGCTTCACCCAGTGCTTTTTCATCTGCCGCGATCTGCTCAAAGGTTTCGTTGTTCATAAAGTGCCAGAACTCACCATCTGTGTACAGATAAGCCAGATCTGTGTCCATGACGTCCGCACCTTCAACCGATTCACCAGACTTAAAAGTTTTCTCTAAAACTTTACCTGAGATCAGCTTACGGATCTTAACGCGGTTAAACGCCTGGCCCTTACCGGGCTTGACCACTTCATTTTCCAGGATGGAGCAAGGTTCTCCATCGATCATAATTTTTAGGCCGCCCTTGAATTCGTTGGTGCTATAATTCGCCATCGTATCCTCTAATCTTTGTATTTCGAGTAATAAACCCGCTAATGATACAAATAAATGAAGTAAATTTGCAGACTAACTGGCAAAAAGAATTGGCGAATGTCGTCACCAGTGCGGATGAGTTGCTCAGGCTGGTTGGCCTGGAGAACCATTTTAGTGAACAGGACTTAGCCGCTAAACGTTTGTTTCCACTAAGAGTTCCACGCCCCTTCATCGCTAAAATGCGTTATGGAGATGCACAGGATCCCTTACTGCTGCAAGTGCTCCCTCAGCATCAGGAATTCCTGGCCAAAGCCGGTTTTAACAAAGATCCGCTCGACGAACAGCAGGCTGCGCTGCCCGGGCTACTACATAAATACCGTTCCAGAGTGCTGTTAATGCTGAAAACCGGCTGTGCAGTAAACTGCCGTTACTGCTTTCGTCGCCATTTTCCGTATCAGGATAATCAGCTCAACAAGCGCGCTTTGCAGCCAGTTTTCGATTATCTGAATGCACACCCTGAGATAAATGAGGTCATTTTAAGTGGTGGCGATCCGCTGATGGCCAAAGATGACATGCTGGCTTGGCTGCTTGAGCAGCTCAGTGATATTCCCCATCTGACACGCCTGAGAATACACACCCGATTACCTGTGGTGATCCCAGCCAGAGTGACAGATACACTGTGCGAAACCCTGAGTCATAGTCGCCTGAAACCCGTGCTGGTCAACCACATTAATCATGCCAATGAAATAGATGTGCACTTTTCAGCGGCCATGCAAAAGCTGCGACGCGCTGGGGTGATGTTGTTAAACCAGGCAGTCTTATTGAAAGGAATTAACGACACTCTGGATGCACAACAAGCACTGAGTGAGGCGCTATTTAGCGCGGATGTATTACCTTACTACCTGCATGTGCTGGATAAAGTGGAAGGTGCGAGTCACTTTGATGTGACGGAGCAAACCGCTATTTCGCTCATGCATGACTTGCTCGAAGCGCTCCCCGGGTTTTTGGTACCCAAATTGGTAAGAGAAATCGGCGGCGAACCAAGTAAGACGCCGATTGATTTGGGACTGAGCCCAGCCTGATACTGCACATAAGCAAAATGCTTACATATTCAAGTCGGGCGCAATCTATCAGCGCCTACACGTAGACGTTGATATTGTTGCCCATAGTGGCCGTGGTTGATTTTGCTGGTGCTGAATTACCAGCAGACTCAATTAAGGCCAGGGCGGCTTGTCCATCTGCTTTTTGCTGCTTTTTGGCTAGCTGCGCGCTCATTACTTCGCCGCTTTGCCCCGTCCCAGACATAGCAGGTAGGTTACTTCCGGATATATTCATAAGCTTATACCTGACAAGATTGATGGATCCAAGTACAATATCGGCCAATTCCCGTAAGTCTTTAGGAAAAATATGCAAGCCGTTATCGAAAAGCTGAATGAAAATCTAAAACTCGTTTACCGTCAAGCACTTGATGCCGATAAAAAATTAGACGAACTACAGCAGCAAGGTCACGGAAAATTCCAGGCGCTATTTCCTGAAGACGCCGGCTTTGATTTTGCCGCCAAACGTTTCAAGCCTTACGTGCTTGATGTTGCAGCGGACGTCGAAGCATTGGGTCAGGCGCAGCAGCTAGACGAGGCGCAACTGAAAAAGGCAGTCTTCAAGCTACAACAGCTGATCCAATTACTTGCGACTTTCAAGTAAGTGCATGTAAGTTCGGCAATGGCAGCATCATCCTTGCTCTTTTGCCGCAATCTCATTTTTGTACCACGCACTTAGCAGTCGTTTGTCGTAGTAAAACTCACTGTCTCGTCCCGTTCGCACCCGATCCATAAAAGACAGATCTTTCAGCACCTTCTCCTGCGCCTGTGCCACAACTGCGCCATTATTATCGGTCAGCGTATAGCTTATCTTAAGGCGTGGGAAGAAAATGGGCTTCACAATACGAATATCATGCATGTTGAAGCGCACATCACCCGCCAGATCAATATCATCAAAAGTGATATTTAGCTGGTAGCCATCAGGTGCCTTGGCCATCAACTTACTCAGGTGCTTTTCAAATTGTGAGGCAATCCGTTTGTGATAGCCCGCTTTACTTTCATTGGCCGGTACCACATCACGATAATCATTAAAGTCTCGCCACGTGACATTCGCTTCTCCTGCCAGCGCAGCCAACGGACTCAAGCAAACTAGCGTAATTACATGTAAACATTTCATGGTCTTCTCCTCACGATTGCCAACCCATCTGCGGTCGCATTGATACATTCAACCTCTAAATAGTCTGCATTTTTTGCTGAACGCGCAATGAAAGGTAACATTTGACGACAAATTGATACCAATCCACTGACTTTAGCGGACTGGTATCTATCTCGTGCGTTACGACTTCACCGAAATGCGATACAACAGCGCATATAACACGGGCACAACGCCTAATGTCAGTATAGTTGAAAACAACAAGCCCCCCATAATGGCCAGTGCCATAGGCTCCCACATTTCTCCACCACCCAGGTAAAGCGGCACCAGACCCAATACAGTCGTGGCTGTGGTAAGCAAAATAGGACGCATGCGCTGTTGCGCGGCCTGAATAATCGCCAGGACCGGGTCGTCTCCCTGATCCAACTCGTACTTAATCCGCTCCAGTAATACAATGGCGTTGTTAATCACAATGCCCGCCAATGAGATGATCCCCAGTAAGGTCATAAAGCCAAAAAATGACTGCCCAATCAGCAACCCAGCAACCACCCCAATAAAGCCCAGAGGAACCGTTGTCAGCACAATGGCCGACTTACGCAATGAATTGAACTGACCGACCAACAAAATCACGATAATGAAGACTGCTATTGGCATTTTCTCAGCGATAGACTGATTCGCTTTACCAGAAGATTCGGCTTCACCACCCAGCTCATAGCTGTAGCCAAACGGCCAGGATTTTTGTTGCTCCTCCAGCCAGGGCTTAAGTTTAGAAAAGCCTTCATCAGCGGTTATACCGTCCAGCTGAGCGCCCACAGTGACCGACTTCAGGCGGTCACGCCGCAAGATCTGGGCGTTCTCCCACACCACTTCAATATCAGCTACCTGCTTCAGCGGCACCGATTTACCCGAAGCCTGAGAGTACACCACCATGGCTTCCAGCTTACCGATATCCTGTCTGTCAGCAGCCACCGAACGCAAAGTGACCGGAATAAGCTCATCCCCTTCGCGATAACGGGTGAGCTCCAGACCACTGAGACCGGTTTGCAGTGAACTTGCTATGTCTTTACTAGAGACACCCGCACGCCGCGCGCGCGTCTGATTGATTTTGATCTGTAATTTCTTGATTGGCAAACCCCAATCGTCACTCACGGCTTTCAATCCCGGTGTGTTACGCATTTGTGCTTTAAGCTCATTGACCAGTCCCGTCAGCACGTCGATATCACTGCCAGATAAGCGTACTTCAACCGGGTTATCGATGGGTGAGCCGTTTTCTATCTTACGCTGCTTGATGAGCAAATCGGGATGACGCTGTAATGCATATGTCTCGATTTTTGCCATCAGCTCATCAATATGCCGATATGAGGTGGTCGAGACTATCATCAACGCATAGTTTGAGCTGGCCGGTTCCGGCGTATGCGTCAGCAGGAACCTGGGACCACCATTACCCACATACGACACCCAATCGGTAACCCCTTGTTCACGTGTTTCGTTGACTTTGAGGTCGCGCAGTAAGAAGGCTTCCATATCTTTAACCATAGCTTCAGTCGCACTCAGGCGTGTGCCAATGGGTAGCTCCAATTCGACTTTAAAGTAGTCTCGGTCTGAGGGCGGGAAAAACAACTTAGGCACCAACTGTAATCCCTGCAATGCCAGGAAAAACATCAATACACACCCGGCAAGTGTCATCCAACGATGCTTAATCAGCCCCATCAGGATCTGTTTATAAGTTAAATAGATACCTGCATCGTAATTGGCGGCTTGGGATTTAACCCGAGTAAACAGCACACACAGCATGGGGATCATAGTCATTGCCAGTAACCAGGAGCACAATAAGGTAATAGTCACCACTTTGAACAGGGATGCGGTGTATTCTCCCGTGGCGGATTCTGCCAGAAAAATCGGTAAAAACGCAGCACCTGTGGTCAACGAAGACACCAGCAGCGGCACTTTTAGCTCATCTGCCGAGTCAACCGCAGCATCAACCGCGGACTTGCCTCGTTCCATCTGCACCATGATGCTTTCTGACATCACAATCCCGTTATCAACCAGCATGCCCAGCGCAATGATCAGCGCAGCCAGCGAGATCTGATCGATGCTGATGTCAAAAAAGGACATCGCCAGTATGCCGAATACCATGCTCATTGGGATCAGGCTGGCGACTATCAACCCAGTTCGCAAGCCCAAGCTGAACAGCATCACCACGGTCACCACCAGTACCGCCTGGATCAGGTTCGACACAAAATCATCAACCTTTTGCTCAACCTCTCGCGGTAGAAATGACAGTAGCTTAAAGTCCACCCCTATCGGGTAAACAGATTCAAGATAATGGATCGCATCGAGTACTTGCTCACCCAACAGCAGGTTATTACCGCCGTGGCGCATGGAAATGGCAATCGTCATCCCCTCTTTGTCTGCCACTCGCACTTTAACCTTTGCTGGGTCGACATAATCGCGGTACACCCGGGCGATATCACTGAGCAGGATCACCTGCTCTGACCCTGTGATATTAATGATGGTACCGGCAATGTCTTCCACCGATTCAAAGTTACCACTGGGCTCAAGCGCCAAGGTTTCATCATCAATAAAAATGGAGCCGCCTGGATTAACAATATTGCGCGCTGCCAGTTGATCTTTCAGTTGTCCGGGCGAAATCCCGAGTGATGCTAGTTTGGCATTTTCAAATTCAATGAAGACGCGCTGCTCCTGTGCACCGAAAATGTCGACTTTTGCGGCTTCCGGCAACCTCAGCAGCTCATCTCTGACCTGCTCGGCCACTTCTTCCATCTCACGATAGGAGTAACCCTCCGCAGTCAGCCCGATGACAACGCCAAACACATCGCCAAATTCGTCGTTTACTATGGGTTTTTGCGCATCGCTGGGGAGGTCATTTTCGACGGTTTCAATCTTGCGGCGTAAATTATCCCAGATAGGCCGCATTTCCTTGTAGCTTTCTTTGATATTAACACTGACGATCGAAACACCGGTTTTAGAAGTACTTTTAACAAAGTCCAGCTCCGGAATTTGCTGTACCACCTTTTCAATTTTGTCGGTTACCAGTTCTTCAACCCGCTGCGGGCTTGCACCGGGAAAGTAAGTAACAACCTGTGCGGTTCTGATAATAAAGCCAGGATCATAGTCTTTAGGCATCTTATTGAACGCCACGATGCCGAAAAACACCAGGGCAAAAATCAAAACCCAGGTTGTGCGATTATTCTCTAATGCTAATCGGGTGATGTTCACTCACGACCTCCCTGGAATTTCACAACCTGCTGATCGGTCACTTTACTCATACCTGCGGTCACCACGTGTGTGCCTGCTGTCACACCGGAGATCACCGGGAAGCCCAGCGAAGAGACCTCTCCAATCTGCACCGGCGTTTTGGTCACTTTACCTTTGCCGTCACCGAGCGAGGTAACCGTCCACACATAGTGGCCTTTGTCGTCTTTCAGCACCGTAGATAAAGGCAAATAGAGGCGGGATAACGCTTCACTGGGTGCACTGGCCATGACTTTGGCCGTCATTCCCGGCAAAATGTTATATCCGGGAGGAGGTAACATGCCGAGCGTGACCTCATAGGTTTTTGTCACCTCATCGGCCTGGGTACTGACCTCTACAAAAGTCAGTTCAAAGCGCTTGCCTTCTATCGCCGCAAATTCTGCAAATACCTGCTTCGGTGTGTCTTTGCTGACGTGGATCATAATACTTTCCGGTACATTTACCTTCAGATTAATATGCTCTATGTCCTGTAAAGTCGCCACGACTTGCTTGGCCTGCACTTCTTCGAATTGTTCAACATGTGTGCGCGCAACAATCCCCGAGAATGACGCCCTGAGCTGGGTATAGTTCAGGTTGTTTCTGGCATTGGCCAGCTTCGTTTTGGCACTGGCAAATTGCGATTTAAGCAGATCATAATCTGACTGACTGATGGTCCCGGTCACAATCAGTTGCTCACCCCGCTTAAAATCGGCTTCTGCTTTTTCAAAAGCCGCTTGCGCTTCCTCCACCGCTAGTTTGTAGTCGGTATCATCTACCTTTGCTATCACATCTCCTTGCGTCACTTCCTGGCCTTGTTTTACATTCAAGTGCGTCAATTCTCCAGACACTTTGAACGACAGATCAGCGGTGCTGGCTGCATCAACCACAGCCGGAAATTCCTGAAGCGGCCCAAAATTATTAACACTGAGCTCGATCGTTCTCACTGGCCGCAATTGTGGTGCTTTATCAGCCGTGGTCTGTGGCTCAGAGCACGCGGACAGAACAGTCGCCATAACGCCGGCTAAAAGGAAGGTGTGCTTTCTTATCATAGGTGATCACCACTATATCGTTTTTGATTTACTGATTGCTGTAACAAAATTATCTATCCAGACGTCGAGTACGGCTTTTACAGCCTGGGCATTTTCATCGCCATTTTGCTTTACGACTGACTCTACCGCTTTGTGGGCAGACATCATCAGAACAGGTTCCTGACTGTCCCCCAAATAAAACATGCTCTCCAGTGACACAGATGTCACAACCTCTGACTGTTCGGTTGCCATCAGATAGGCACTTTTGCCGGCGCTATATACCAGGCGAACCGGAATAAAGTCGCGTACTTCCATTTCACTCGGTGCAAATTCAATTTGCGTAAACGCACCGCGGATCGTCAGTACATCCGGACCAAGCACCTGTGGCTGCTCAAGCAAAACCTGATAATGCACAGAGAGCTTTTGTTGCAGCTGGGCCTGCATATAGATACTTAATTTGGCCACATCTGCCGGGCTGAGCGAAACTTTGGCTTCGTCATTGAGTTGCAGCCATACTTCAAAATGTGGCAGGTAAATGGTGCGTATCTGTTTCAAAGCACCATTTTTAAGCTGTTCCGATACGTACAACGCGGTATCGGGATACGTATCAGAGGGTTTTAAACGCTGATAATCGGGTAAAAACCCTGAGCGTGTTGTCTGCTGGGTGCTGGCGCAACCGGTAATGAACAGGGCCAGGATAGCCCAGATCGCAATGTGACGCATCGCCAAGTCTCCGTTTGATATTCAATCTGTATTTAATACATCAGTCCCGCGCAACAGTCTGATCTAAGGTGTTAAATGATGTTTTCACAGCTGGGTCATGAGCCTCTTTTAAAAATAGCAGCCTTTTGCCAGTGTGTGGCAACAATTACCAATAATGGTTCAAATTACCGCGCCACTTTTCCTTATCTGGGGACGAATGATGTGGCACAGCCTTTAGTCATTTTTGTTGCCCCCAGCTCTTGCAATTCACAAAGCGCGAACCCAAAGTCCGGGACCCTGAGTCTTCTCCCACCTAAGGCTCGCGCATCCATATTATGGATTGGAATGCGAGTTAAACGCCTTCAACAATCAAACGCGTATCTGGTAAACATGCCAGATGCGGGATCGCTAAATCCGGGCGCTCCATGCGATTAAGCGCATTTAGTGCCGCAGCAATAGCCCCCTCCTGCCAACCAGGTAAAGACGAAAGCTGATCACCAACAATGAAGAAGTTGGGTTGTGTTTCACTGCCGTCTGCCGCTTTCACTGCACTGCCCTGCGCCAATACGTTGAAATGGTGTACAGCCTGATCGCCGACCACATGCCACTGGGCCCAGCCACCTTTGATATATGGCATATTTTGCCAGGCAATCGCCAGACCATGCTCCAGACCATCACCAAATGCCTGACCGAACAACTTCGCACCTTCACGCGCTTTGTCCAGACGCGCCTGCACCGGTAACTTACCCCACTCATAAGCAATTTCAGAGAAGTTATAGGCTCCGGTGAGTACGCCTTTTTGATCATGGTAGGCCGTGGAGGGATACCAGATCTGTGTAATATCGTTGTCCGTCCAGGAGATCCCGCCAAAGATAGGCACTACACCAATTTCAGAGTCCGGCACACTCAACACGTCAACGTTCGCACAATCATCATGCACTTCTTTAACCTGACTACCCTGCCATAAATAACGATCTGCCTGCCAACCCACTTTGGTCGTACATGCCAGGAACTTAGCCTTGTAGCCGCCATGATCATCGACAAACTGAGACTGATAGACAGCCTGTAATGCAGATTTAAATTCGCTGTTGAGGCCCACCTGGCTATTTGGATCCTGAAGCGTTTCTGACAAGATCTCTTTCAAGAAAGGCATGGCCATGTTGCTGAAGCAGTAATCCGCATAAACAACGTCAAGATCGTCAGTACCTACTTTCGCGATAGAAATCGCAAACTGCTGACGCGATGCATCCCAGTCAATCTGTTTTACCGGACTGTTCAACAAAATGGTGCCACCCAGAGTAGCGACTTGCTGGGCAAAGGCATGCTGCACCTGATCCATCCCGCCGACCGGCTGAAACAGCGTCGACTGCCAGAGGAAATCAACAGGCTGATAAAAACGTGTTTTGTCCCAAAACTCTGAGCCAAGTAAGCTGTCGAAACTCAAAGGCTCCGCAATCGTTCCGGCATCCACGCCTGGCAATTCAGTGTAGCCCGCACGAGAGCGGCCATTTTCCATGCCATCTTCACCCGCCGTCACAACGTATTTCCCCTCATTGGGACCACTGGGTACCAGCTCACCAAAACTGATCATTAACTCCCTCAATTGCTGGGCACGACGCTCAATATCCTGTGTGCTCACGCCACATTCAGTGGTTTTGATCAGCTGCTCAGCATTTTCAAACACCATCTGAGCCAGCCACCCCCGGGTATTGTGATCAAGACGGCGATAAACCAGCGGCAAACCCGCAAAGCTGTCTGACATCTGCACTAAGTTCGACTCGCTGTTCATGACATAGACTTCCACATCCACACTGAATTGCTTCAGATAAGACAGCAGACGTTTGTGGCTGGAGGGAATGCGGCCAGGACCTGCATTGAGATAAGGTTCTGCATCACCCTGAGGTCGGTCAAAACGCACCACCTGTGGCTGTCCGGGTTTAGAATGAAACAGCTGACTGTCAACATCTTCAATTAAGGTATCCCCAGTGCGCAGACTCAAACAACGTCCCCCGGTGCGGTTTTGTGCTTCCAGTACCGTTACTTCCATACCCGACTGTTGCGCTAACAATTCGTAGGCCGTCGTCAGGCCGGATACACCCGCGCCAATGATCACCGCTTTCTTGCCCTGATATTTGTGTTTGGTCAGGGTCACCGGACCCGGTGTGACTTTAAGCTGCTGATTGGTCGCGTCATCGAGCGCAGCATGGGCTCTGGCTTTGGGGTGCTGTTGAAAAAAACGTGCGCGTGATTGGTGTTCTGCCATGAGTTGCTCCTTAATAAACACCTGCTCCAGGCCAACTCGATACACACAATGGCAAGGTTACACTGTCGCTCCATTGAGAGCCGACCTGGAGGTCTGGAAAAATAATTTATCCCTACTACCCACAGACTCCAGTAAGGGTGACTAGCCGTGTCGCTCAGGCTGACATATTGCTAAAGACCTGGTAGCGATCACGGCTTAGTAACTCTAGTCCAGTCCGCTCAGTTCTGCTCACTCAACAGGAGAATAACTTGCCACCAGCGACGACCAACAATATGAATGATGCTATTTAAAATTGGCCATTTGTCACTATAACCCGCCCAATATGGCCATATCTATATCAGCCAAGATTGAAAAACCTATCAAATTAACCGATTAAAAATGGAATTTGCATTGCGCGTTATCGTACAGCCCCTTCAGGCAAGGATATTGAATTTTGGCTAATACGCCCTAGTGGTTGTGGTTTTGTTGGGTCTGTTGATGAGAACGCTGGTTGTGTCACTGTATAGAATGGAATTTATCCTGGCCTATTTATGCATGGCGCCAGCCTGCTATCAGAGCCTGCCATGCCTTTCTCGGTGTCCTGTTGTTTGTGCCCGTGTTTATTGTTACTCACTGCGTCATCAAACAACTGCAGGCAGACGCGTTTGGGCTAAGTGCCCTGTGCGTCTGTATAGCGGTTGATCAGTAAACTGGCGACCTGCTGCTTAACCGCACGCTTATCGTCCGGGTCAACGCCAAAACGCTGAGCCAATAAAGCAATTTCTTCATCGGTGAGATTAAACGACAGGCGTTGCCTGGTTTTTTTCGATTTAACTTCTAAATCCAGAATCTTGCGGATCATATCCGACGGCGTTAACTCTTCATCTATTGCCTGCTTCTTCAAGCTTTTCTGAACTTCTGTCGTTAAATCAAAGGCCATTTGGGTGGCCCGCAGCGCCCGTTCCTGACGCTGCCATTTGGCTTGTTTATCTGTCACGAGCTTGCTCCGGGAAACAACTCCACAATATCACTGAGCGGTCGGGTAATCGTCAGGGAAACTTCAGTCTCACCTCCGTCCCAGACCTCAATATTGATACTGTGTTTCTCGTCAGACGATATCAGTTCTATCACCTCACAGACGGCGCCACTTTCGTCCTGATAACGTGGCAATGTCTGGCCACGATAGTCCTGTTCATAATAATAAGCAACATAAGGGGCTTCACTTTGCTGGTAGCTCTGCCCCAGGAAGCGCTCAAAAGCGGCCGGCTTTGTGTGTGTTTCGAGCTGTGTCAGGAATTCTTCATCGAAGATCCGGGCAAACTCATCGAGGGTAAAAATCGCATCCACATCATCGCGCTGGATCTTCACCGAAAAGTTAGCAAACTCTTCACCATCATCCTGCTCAATCTGCAAAAAAACCGCTCTACCAGATTCTGATTCAAGCACAAATTCATAGTCAGCACTGTGCTGGTATTGATATGTCTGCACTGCGATGACCTTGAGTGTCTGGCCTTTTAGCCAGTCAGGATAAGCAAATGAATCTATCACCGTCAGCATATCACCGACTCGTAAATCGCGGGCATGATCAAGCTGACGCTCAGGAGCCTTTTTAGATTTGAAAAAACCAAACATAACTCACCTTTTAAAAAACTAGAGCAAGCAAAAAAGGAGGCCAGGCCTCCTTTTTTCACTTCGGCCGCATTACTTTGCTTGTTTAGCCTTAATGCGATCCAGAATATCATTGCTCTTTTGGGTTGTACCTATACCAGCTTCCGCCATCTTGGCTTTCAGGTCAGCACCAGTTTCAGCAGCTTCGAGCTCTTTGGCTGCGGCCAACTGATCTTGTCTGTCCAGCTGACGTTGCTTAATACGCTCCAGAGACTGACGTGCATTTACCATAGACGACTCATTGGTGTTGAGTGTGCTGTTTACTGCCATGGTGGCCTTTTGCACGCTTTCTGTGGTTTTCACCATCGTCAGTTGGCGTTGGTTTTCTTTGATCGACTTTTCTGCATCCTTCACCTGCTGCTTAAGCAGAATAACATGCTTAGTAAAGCCATCCAGCACTTGCTGATGCTCTTCTTTCTCTGTTTCAAATTCACCAATTTTCTCGGCAATTTCTACCGCCAGTGCCTCATTGCCTTGTTGCAATGCCTGACCTGCATAATCTTCATGCTCGGCAATGCTCTCGTCCAGTGCCGCCAACTTACGCTTGGTTTGCATTTCTTTCGCCATCACTTCAGTCAGGCTTTTCTTGGCTTTCGCCAGTGCGTTTTTCGCATCAGCAATTTCTTGCTCAAAAATACGGATACCATTAGCATCGACAATCGACTCACCCACTTCACGGGCACCACCACGCACTGCGGTAAATAATTTCTTTAAGATACTCATCTCACTTCTCCACTATTAATCTTTCAAATACACAGTCACAGCATCCAGGGCTTCAATGGCATTGTCTGCCAACGTGACCAGTTCGTGCGTTATCTCATCGATGGAGGAGGAAACTGCCAGTGCACCAAAGATAGCGTACTGTGCATCAATTTTAGCAAACGCACTCAAAGGGATCGGCACATTGAGTTTTAACAATGCTTCATTTAACTCGTTCAATAACTCAGGCTTCACTTCATTTTCATTAAACAGATAGCTGATACACACTAACTGCTCTTCGGTCTGAGTGACAAAGATCGGTAATTCGTCATTTCCCTCAACAATCACTTGTAATACATCCTGTTCACCTTCATTCGCGATCAGGAAGGATTCGAAGTTAGCACCTTCAGTTTCAAATGATGCCAATTTGATTGATAACTCGTTTAATTCCATCTTTCTTTACCTTTTCGTTTTGACATATTATGTCTGAGTTAAGATTTGCATGTGCGACATAATATGTCAACACTATTGCGTTAATTTTTATACAACTCATCTTCCGTTTGCCATGCCTGACGATAGTAGTCATACAGTACGCCAGTTCCTAAGCGATTGACCTCAATCTCTTTATTCCTATCAAAAAAGTGATTTGGAAAAACAAAAGAGGACAGTAAATATTTTTTGCTGACCCAGTTACTGGCAACCGGTAATGCTTCAACTGCTGCAATTCTTGCACTGGCTGACTGACCCGTTCGGGTTGCGATGGTCCATCCCCACTGACCAAATGAAGGAATATTCTGCTGATATTGTTCAACATGGCTAAATCCAGCCTGTTTTACCGTTTTTGCAATGCTGATAAAGGCATTTTTAGCGTGATAGGGAGAAGTAGACTGGATAGCCAGCGCCCCATCCGGTGCGAGTAGTTGTCTGACATGATTATAGAAGTAGTCACTATACAGTTTGTTCAGATCCGGGTGATTGGGGTCGGGTAGGTCGATGATAATGGTATCGAACTGCAGACCCCGATCCAGCATGCTTTCGATTTCCAAAAAAGCATCTGCCACAATGACTTCTGCCCTGGGATCATTCAGTGCGTTGTGGTTCAGCTGAACAAGCTTGGCCGTGATCTCTGGGCGTGATTCAAATTCCTGCCCCTGCAGGCCAAATAGCGACAGTAACTGACCATCCAGATCGATCAGGGTGGCACTGTGCACTGGCCACTTAAGTACATCACGCAGCGCCAAACCGTCTCCTCCACCAATGATCAACACCTTGTCGTGCCGGTTTGATGCCAGCATAGCCGGATAGACCAACATAGTATGATAGATTTGCTCGTCTATTGATGAGAACTGTAACCGGCCATTTAAAAATAAATCATTGATGGGTGCCGACTGCGTCCGGCTGAGGCGCTCTGTGATCACCACATGCTGATACTTAGTTGACTCTGAATAAATCACTTTGTCTTTGTATAAGACGTTACTGAGATCCTTCATCCAACCGCTACCCTGGTGCAAGATAACCGCGAAGATGCCCAACAATAAGAGATGACAGATCAACAGCAACTTTGCAAAACGTACAAACGCAAAGTAACGCCATAAAAAAATCAATCCGGCCACGATATTGAATAACGCCGTCCAGGCAGCAGCTTGCATGATCGGTAATGCCAGCATGATTGTCACCCAGATAGCAGCACCTACCCCTGCTCCGATATAGTCAGCGCCATAAATGGTGCCCGCATTATTTTCTAAAAATCGACCGTATACCTGCTGACGAATACGCGCAATTAATGGAATTTCCATGCCAATCAAAATGCCGAGAATAAGCCCAAATATATAAGGTAAAAAGCGGGCAAAATCCTGTAGCAGCTGGAGGGGCCTACCATCGAGTATGCTATCAGGCGGCAGATTATAAAGCGTAGAGAGCGTGTGTGGTAAGGTGTAGGTCAGGGCAATAATACTGGCTATGATTAAAATACTGCTCATGCCTAATAACGCAATCACACTCTCCAGCCAGGCAAAGGCAGTGAAAGGATCTTTAAACCAACGAGCTAAAAATGCCCCAATCCCCATGGCCACTATCATAGTGCCAATCATGGCATAGATGGCACTTTCCACCGAGCCAAGCACCCTGCCTGCGTAATGCGACAGTAAGTATTCATAGATCAGACCACAGCCAGCCAGAATGGCCATAACACCGATCAGTAACACATCGTGACCAAACAGCGACATGCTGCCGGTCACTTTAGATTGATTTGGCGGTACCGATACACTCAAGAATTACGCACCTAACAAGGTGGCCATGGTTACACCCACAGCAAAAGAGACAGCCGCAGAGATGGTTGCCACACCAATGTTCTTTTGACGATTAACTTCATCAGAAATATCTGTGCCCGCCAGGATCACCTTGATCATCACCAGATGCAACAAAGCAAACAACACGATACTGCCCAGTGCAGCAATACTCCAGTAAATCAGGCTACTCGCCATGTTATCAGCAACATAGGGTGCCAGACCAGACGCCGCAGTGAGCGCCAATGCAGCCCCAATGAGAAATCCGGCATAACGGATCCCGACCGCAACATTGTTATCCAGGATAGCTTGTTGCAGACAATCGCCATTACGATTAGTACGCTTGAACAGTTGCACACGATATTGACTCACCAGCAACATACACACATTGCCAATGACAAAGGCGACGACCACAATTGGCAAGCCGTACCAGCCTTCAGTCAACACCCAGAGTAACGCTGAGCGGATCACGATGGCGACACTAACCACATGACCAAAATCAATCAGGGCTGAGGTGATGTTGCCTTTAATGATTTCGCTGTGCAGATCGACTTTACGCAGTGCCACTTTATCCTGAAAAAAGTGGCCAAGCTTGATCAATACAATACCAACCAGGCCATAACCCGCCATTTGCATCGCCTCCTGGGTCAGTGTACTGGCAAAGGCACCACTGGTGATCCCCGTCAATACAATGGCCAGTCCGGTCAGGCCACCGGCAAAGCTCAGGCCAAAAGCAAAATTGTCTCGCTCGGTAATTTCATCATTGGCATGCAGGTTGGACACCCACCCTTTGATATATTTTAAACTCACGAACAGGGCAATGATCACCGCCATATCGATGAGAAGTGCCTGTAATGTCCAGGCTGTTAATCCGTTAAATTGATACATGTGTTAACTCCGCTATCTGATGCGCTACTTGCCCCGGCTCACGCCGCGAGAGGTCCGGTTTGAACTATTGCGAATTGAGCCCGAGCTCGACTTAGCTCTCGAGTAGCTGCTTCGCGATACTGCTGATGGGGTATGACTGGCACGGCTAAGACCTGAAGCGCCCGCCTTTCTTTTCGCATAAGGACTGGTAAATTGTCGTCCCTGCCGCTGATAAGATTGTCGCGTACGCTGCTCTATTGCGCTTTGACGTTTATAGCCCTGATAACTGGTATAGCGTTTACGGCCATAGTCGCTGTAATAGCTGTATTTACGGCGCTTGCTCCAGCTGTCATATTCAACATCTCCCACCAAATCACCCAGCATCCGGTACATGCCATACCACATCCAGAAACTGGTGCCATTAGAGTTGGTCTGCCATTCGCCATAGTTGGCATTACCAACCAGTTGGTTCCCTACTGCGGGTTGACCATTACTGGCAGCCTGCTCTGCAGACTGACTAATGGCACCAACCCGAGCCAGCGTCCCATTGGACATATCGGCGAGTACGTTAATGGGATCAGTCAGTGCATCATTAAACAGACTCAAAGAAGCGGCTTCTTTGAGCAAAATTGCCTGTTCGATGATCTCATCACTGCTCATGCCCGGTTGGGGAGATTTCAGCGCCTGATAGCGAGAAAGTAAGCTCTGGTACAAAGGACCACCACTGGTTGCATCCTGTGCAATCAGCTGAGCAATATTGTTCAGTTGCGGATTTTGCTGGCCCAGCACATTGCCATATTCAACCAGGAGGTTAGCATTGCGCACTTGGTTTTTATCCAGCGCATCACCTAAGGTATTGATGGCACGGGACGCGTCCTGAAGTGAGTGGGTAATTGTCTGCTGGATGCGTTCCTCTTTCGACTCACACCCGACCATTAAAAACATGATACAGAGCAGACTTATCAGTTTCCAAACTTTAAAATCGGACATTCATTGTCACCTAATCTACCTTGATACGAATTCAGGTTTTCTATTCTACATAATTGCGATGGATAACCAAGCGACAAAATTAGCTCAGGCAATAAACAACATATCCCGGATGCCGATAAAACCTATTCTAGTGGGCCATACTCTTGATTGGTCATATTAAAATGGTGACAAAATGCGAGAGACGAAAATGTAATATATCGACGATAAAACACTTCTCTCGTCTCATATAACGCGAAGCAAATCTCGCAGACATAGCATGTGGGCAGCGTAATCTTGCCCACAGCGATAGTCCGTATAGCAACCTAGAAAGTGACCAACACCTCTACATCATCGCCTGAATATAATGCGGTATAATTGATGATTGCTGGCTTTTCGGCGCCCGGACTCATCATATTGGCACTACACCAAACTTTTTGTAATGCAGTGTCCTCTGAAGACTGAGCAATCTCAGAATATCGCAAATCTTGTTGCTCAACCGCCTCATCGACAGCATCCAGCACCGTTGCCAGCTCGGTTGAACGGCCCTTCACTTCAACCGCACGCTCATATGTGATTTCGCCAGATTTACCAGCTTGTGCCAGCATCACATCAAACAACTGTGATTTGACTTCATCTTTGACGATATCATGGACCAATTCCATCACATCCTCATCGTCACATTGAGGCAATTCTGTCTGTTGTGAGTCGCTGCCACATGCAGCAAGTAGTAATAACGCCGGGATAGTTAGCAAAGAAGTGAGTGCTTTCATTATCGTCCTTATAATTATCTATAAAATAGTTAAGTGCCTGCGGCATAACTGCCGTGTTGTATGCCGCAGGCTTGGCAATAAAACCTGTCCGTTAGCAATTGTCCTCGAGCAGGTCATAAATCAGATCTTCCAGGTCCTCCAGACTATCTTTGTCGATAACCAGGCGGGCTTTTGATTCATCTAAATCGAGTGCTTCGGCAAAAAAGCCTTTGAAGCCCCGAGCTTTGCGATCAATTTCAAAAATGACCTCCAGCTGACTGCCACGGTTGAAAAAAACAATCTCTACTTCATCGAAACGGCCATGGAATTCGCCGGCAAAGGTTTTGAACTCCAGCTCCTGTACGAATGGCAGACGAGAGAAGGAAGCCTCTTCAATGCCTTCACAGTCCGACTCATACAATTTGAAACCCAGTTCTTCCATGCTATCGATAACGGCTTGTTGCAGCTCGGTGGGAACAACGCGGATATAATCTCGGTCGGACTTATCCAGCGCCATGTCGATGTCAAGATTGGTGGCAATCCAGGTTTGAGACTCACCGACGGTGATAGGCGTTTCCAGGTCTAAATCGAATGCAAAGGGGATATGTTTTTCGTCACCAGGCTCAATGGTAAAACGCTCATTAATACGAAACTTGGCTAGGGTGTGTTGCTTAGTGACCGTTTCCGACTCACCTTCATTGTTTTCTCTTTCAATGGTGTAAGTACACATCACTTTGAGATCGATTTTGTTGATCTCCTGAGCAACTTTACCTCCATTAATTTTAACTGTGCCGGAAATTTCCTCGCCAGGAGCAACCTGATGGTGATCTAACAACGTGTCTACTTTTGCTGCGCCAATACCCACAGCGCCAAGTGCTTTTTTGAAAAAAGACATATTCATCCTTATTGATCTTATTCCCCTCTATCAGTGAGGGTTTTCAGCTTCGATTATAGAAACGAATATAAAATCGTCAACCTAAGTTTTATTTCAGAAATTTTTCAACAAAAATACTCGGACCAACAAATGCTAATTAATCACGTCAATTACACCTAACATTGATAAAATACCAACAAAAATACAGTGACTTATGAAAATTAAGATGGGGATTAAACGACCCAACCTTACTCCCACACTCCAGTTATTAATTTATTTATATCACTCTAATTTTAGAATAAATCGATTTACACCTATTTAAGCAGAGATATCGCACATTGAAGATCAGTATTTTCTTCACCCTCTTATCACCGCATTTATATTCACCAGGGAATCTTACATGCATAACGTGAAAAACCCGGCAAAGCCGGGTTTTTTAAAGCATTACAAACTGAGGGTAATTACGTCATGCCGCCCAATAATTCTCAACCATATGATTTTTATGTAAAATCAAACAGCAGATATGACAACCATCCTAAAAGTGAATTGTACTTACAATACCCACCATGCTTGTTAAGAATTCAAGGTTTCACTAAGCTCTTTAAGCTTTATTCCTTTGCTATATGTCAACGTTACAGATGTTGGAGTTACGTATATACAATTTATTTCGGCGTAGTCTGGAACTGGGCTGTGGTCTTTTCGACGGCCTATGACAGCTTTAGCAAAAACATCCCTCTTTTGTTAATGGCAATTCCATTCAAAAATTGTTGCAGTTTTATGGGGGAGTTACAGTTTATTGAACAGATCATATCTTCACACGTCCCAGTCAGTTGCACAGACGCATTCACAGACGATGCAAACATGAGTGCAGATACCAACATGACACCCACCGGGAAACACGCAAGCCTAAAAGCCGCGAATATTTGACGCCTAATCATAGGAATAGCCTCCTATAAAACTGTGGGATCTGAAAAACTGTGAGAAGCCATAACGCGATTTGTACGGACAACGTTAGGTCATTCTTCGAAGGATGCGGTCTTTCAACCAGAATTGGTGATATACAACCGCCGTTAAATGCAATGCGATGAGAAAAATCAGTGCATAGCTTGCATAGATGTGGACGGATGTCATCACGGCGGCAAGGTCTGGATACATACCAAAAACAGCTGGAATCGTTACGATAGAAAAATAGCTGAATGCCACCCCATCTAAAGCCGAGCCAAGCCACCCGCTGATGGGTGTGATAAGCGCCAGTGCATATAAAGAGAAATGCGCAGCAAAAGCAACTTTTTTGAGGTGCACTGTACTATCAGCGCTTGTTGTGGAACTATTTAATGCTCTCCAAATAAGGCGTGGAAGCATTAATATTATGACTGTTAGGCCAAAGTTGGCATGCCACCCAATGAGTTGCTCGAACTGTTCCCATCCAGAGTCGGTATCAAGGTCAACCCATATCCACCAGATGCCAATAGCCATTGCTGGAATAATAAAAAAAGCACTTGCCCAGTGAAACACTTTCGCTAGTTGCCCATACCCCTGATTATCAATTTTCAATGTTGCTCTCCTTGTTAATTAGGTTGATAACCAGTCGGCGGCCACAGTTAGTGTTGTCGACTAAGTAACCACGTTATTCTGTTCATCAACGGTCGTATTAAAAATTCTGCGAGCATCACCCCATACAGCAAGCTTTGCATCGAGAACAATATGTCATTCAGGGACATTGATTGGTTGGAAGCTTGACTGCCGTAATAACCAGCCTCCACGACTTCGGTCAACGTCCAAATCACGCCAGCGGTATAGCAATAAACCAATACACGTCGTAGCACTGGCAAATGCGCCTGAACAAGCAGTTGATCTTGCGGTTGTTTGAATATCCAAACGACCGTGCCAAGCGCATTTACTGTTGCTTGAAAGCCACTGCTCATCATAGATAACCCAAAGACAGTCAAACCAATGAATAATGCATTCATCGGATTGATGAAAATCTCGGGGTTCTTCCATTCCCATGCGACAAGCAAACTGCACAAACCCACTATACTTAACAACCCAACCATCCCACCGTAGTTAAGCGTGCCATCACCCACTTTTTCAGGATAATCATGTAATAATTCGGATGGCGTCATGTTTAGGGCAGCCGCTATAGCTAGCTTTGACTCAACTGAACATTTGCCGTCTTTTTCAATGCGCTGAATGGTCCTCAGACTCAAACCTGTTACGGACGCTAGTTTTTCCTGAGACCAACCATTTTCAACTCGCATTGATTTGAGCTTGGTTGGCGACACCGTCGATTTAACCGCTTCTTGCATCACAAATACCTCACTGACCTAATTTTTATAGCTAATAAGAGTATGACAGCGTTACGACAAACGTACGTCATTGGCCGCCAAATAGACCATTCGAGACACTAAATAGGAGAAGATATTTGACTGGTAGGGGATTGATAGACGCAAACTGTATTTAAGTAGAGGTCGACGAATTCTCTCGCTCAAAATACATTCTTTTGGGCACAGTTCGAACTTCCACTATACGTACAGCCTGTGTAAAAGCTCATGTTTTTATTGCAGATATAAGTCCGGGCACGCCCATGATATTCATCATTCTTTTGAAGTTGTAAGCCAAGACCGGTGTTGTGATTCAATAAAACCGGACACTCTTTTAGGTGGTGTTATTACCACTCAACGAGAAGTGTCTATAACCAGAAAGCGTCGTACTTTTACACAGGAATTTAAGGTGGAAGCCGCCGCCTTGGTACTCGATAAAGGATAGTCAGTGCCCGAAGCATGTCGGTCTCAGGATATTGATGAAGCGGCTTTGAGGCGCTGGATCCAGCAGCTGAAGCAAGAACGTGGTGGTGAAAGACCTCGCCCCGAGGCTCTAACGCATTAAAAGCATAAGATTCAATAGTATGACGCGAAAATTAATCGTTTGGAACGTGAAAAGGCAATACTAAAAAAGACTACAGCTCTCTTGATGTCAGACGAGAAAAACAATACTCAATAGTAGGCCAGTTAAGTGAGCTTGAGCCTGTTGAGTTGATCTGCGAAACCTTTGATGTTCCACGTTCAAGTTATTGCGACTATAAACATAGAGTGAAGTCGATCAATACCGATCAACTTATGTTACGAGCCAGGATAAAAGAGCTCTTCACATTAAGCCGGAACTCAGCGGGCAGTCGAACAATCATGGCAATGCTGGCTGACTCAGGAATAAAAGCAGGCCTTTTCAAAATCAGGCGCGTTATGAAGGTTATGCAGCTCATATGCACGTAGCCTGGTTGATACAGTTAGAAAAAACCTAAAAAACACCCTAAATTTTTAAAACATAATGAAATTCTTTGAGGCGCAATGAAACATGCAAAAAACAAAAAGCCCCGTAAAACGAGGCTTTCAGCTAAATATTGAGCTTCAATGAGTTACATTGAAATATCGATGGGATGATTACATCATGCCGCCCATGCCACCCATTCCGCCCATGCCGCCCATATCTGGTGCAGCCGCTGCTTCTTCCTTCGGAATTTCAGCAACCATGGCTTCTGTGGTGATCATCAGGCCAGCTACAGACGCTGCGAACTGCAGTGCAGAACGCGTTACTTTAGTTGGATCAAGGATACCCATTTCGATCATGTCGTCGTATTGACCGTTAGCTGCGTTGTAACCATAGTTACCTTCGCCGCCTTTCACTGCGTTAACAACCACAGAGGCTTCATCACCTGCGTTTGATACGATTTGACGAAGTGGTGCTTCCATCGCACGTAGCGCAACTTTGATACCGTGGTTCTGATCTTCGTTGTCGCCAGTCAGAGATTCGATCTTGCTCGCAACGCGAACCAGTGCAACACCACCACCTGGTACCACACCTTCTTCAACCGCTGCGCGAGTTGCGTGTAGTGCATCTTCAACGCGGTCTTTCTTCTCTTTCATTTCTACTTCAGTTGCTGCACCAACTTTGATCACTGCAACACCGCCGGCCAGTTTAGCCATACGCTCTTGTAGTTTCTCTTTGTCGTAATCTGAAGTGGCTTCTTCGATTTGTGCTTTGATTTGCGCAACACGGCCGTCGATGCCTTCCTGCTCGCCCGCACCATCAATGATAGTCGTGTCATCTTTAGTGATAACAACGCGCTTTGCAGTACCCAGGTCTTCAACTGTTGCTTTCTCAAGCTCCAGGCCAATCTCTTCAGAAATAACCGTACCACCAGTCAGGATAGCGATGTCCTGAAGCATTGCTTTACGACGGTCGCCAAAACCTGGCGCCTTAACCGCTGCAACTTTTACGATACCGCGCATGTTGTTTACAACCAGAGTTGCCAGCGCTTCACCTTCCAGGTCTTCAGCGATGATCAACAGAGGCTTGCTGGTTTTTGCAACTGCTTCCAACGTTGGCAGCAATTCACGGATGTTAGATACTTTTTTGTCAACCAACAGAATGTGTGGGTTGTCCAGTTCAACCTGGCCTTTTTCCGCGTTGTTGATGAAGTAAGGAGACAGGTAACCGCGGTCAAACTGCATACCTTCAACAACGTCTAATTCGTTCTGAAGTGACTGGCCTTCTTCTACAGTGATAACACCAGACTCACGACCAACTTTTTCCATTGCTTCAGCAATGATGTCACCAATTTCTTTGTCAGAGTTTGCAGAGATAGTACCTACCTGAGCAATCGCTTTAGCGTCTGAACACGGAACAGATAGCGCTTTAAGTTCTTCAACCGCAGCAATCACTGCTTTGTCGATACCGCGCTTCAGATCCATTGGGTTCATACCCGCAGCGACTGATTTAAGGCCTTCGTTCACGATAGCTTGTGCCAGTACCGTTGCAGTGGTAGTACCATCACCCGCCGCATCGTTTGCTTTAGACGCCACTTCTTTTACCATTTGTGCGCCCATATTCTCGAACTTGTCTTCCAGTTCGATCTCTTTTGCAACAGATACACCATCTTTAGTAATGGTAGGTGCGCCGAATGACTTATCCAGTACCACGTTACGGCCTTTTGGACCCAAAGTTACTTTTACTGCGTCTGCCAGTACGTTTACGCCTTTAAGCATTTTAGTGCGGGCATCGCCTGCAAAACGAACTTCTTTAGCTGCCATGATATTTATTCCTCTAAATTCTTTCGATTAACCGTTAAATGTTGAGTGCGACGACCGGGCTTACTCTACAATGCCCAGGATGTTATCTTCGCGCATGATCAGATACTCCTGACCTTCGATTTTTTCTGTTTTCTCAACGTACGAGCCAAACAATACTGTGTCGCCCGCTTTAACTTGTAATGCTCTCACTTCACCATTGTCCAACACGCGGCCGTTGCCCACAGCAACCACTTCACCACGGGTTGATTTTTCAGCGGCAGAACCAGTTAAAACGATACCGCCAGCAGACTTTGTTTCTTCTTCAAGACGCTTAACAATAACGCGATCATGTAAAGGACGAATGTTCATGTGTTTAGTTCTCCTAACAGTTTCTGAACAATGACAGAATACATAGTGTAAGATGTTTGCCCGCTCAAACAGATTCGTTAAAAAGGGGCTAACTAATTAATTTCTAAGTTGCTTCACGTTATGGGGGTGGGCAAAACAAAATCCAAGCATTTTTTTCAATTTTTTTAGTCTTTACGCTTAAACTCACCCTCTAAGGTGGTGTTCCCTTCATCACGCTGCGATTGCTCATGACCAGAAGTACGGCCGGCAAACGGGTCAAACTGCTGCTCCTGTTGTGCCGAATGTTGATTGAACATGCCACCACTTTGCACCTGAACCGTGGCACGCTGCAACAGAGCCTTTGCCAGCTTCTGACGTATGGCCGGTGTGAGCAACATAAAGCCCAACACATCGGTCATAATACCCGGTGTCATCAGCAGCACACCGGCAATGATCACACAAATCCCGGCAAACAGATCACTGGCAGGAAGCTGACCTTGTGCCATTTGTTGCTGCACATTCGCGTAAGCACCCAGACCTTGCTGTTTCACCAAACGTGCGCCCAATACCGCTGTCAGGATCACCAGTGCCAGTGTGGCAAATCCGCCAATGACGTCACTGACTTGTAGTAACAGGGCTATTTCAGCGATGGGAATAACAATAAAGAGTAGAAAAAGGACTTTAAACATAAGATCTCCAAAATAACTGAAATAGATGTATGGGTCCTCGGGTCTTATTTCAAGCCCGCGCATCAGGTACTGCAAAGCACGCGACCAATGCGCTGAAAGAGCAGGTGAAGCGCTTGGGATACCCGGCATGTTTGGTTACACTAGAGCAAATTTAGCTCAAGTGAAAGGATAACCATGACGACGCCTTACCGATTGGTCATGACCACCTGTGGCACTCAGGCTCAGGCCCAATACATTGCCAGGCATTTGGTGGCAAATAAACAGGCAGCCTGTGTGAACATTTTGCCAAGCGTTGAGTCCATCTATGTGTGGCAGGGCGAGGTCACTCAGGACAGCGAGTACAAGTTAATGATTAAAACGCATGCTGACTTAGTCGAGGCTGTCATGGAGACCATTCACCGTTTGCACCAATACGATGTCCCTGAAATTCAGGTCATCGAAGTCTGTGCGGGATCGCGGGACTATTTTAACTGGATTGATGAGGTACTGAATTAATGCGAATGCTGACGCGCTTTTTACCCAGCGGCATACTGGCCGTTTTAACCGCCCTGTTGATGCTGATAAGCACCAACAGCCAGGCGGCAGGCAATGCCACTGTGCTCGATAGCTTGCTAGCTCCTAAGCAGCAAACGTTTTTACCCGTCGAAGAAGCCTTTAAGTTCGACTTCGACCAGCAGGGCAAAGTGCTGTTTACCGGCTGGGATATTGCCCCCGGCTACTACTTATATAAGAAGAAACTGGAGATCATTGCCAAAGGCGCTGACATCACGGTACCCGAATACAGCCAGGGGGAAATGATCGAAGATGAATTTTTTGGTAAAACCGAAGTGTACTTTGACCAATTTGCGGTGATCTCCCGGCTCAGCAATATCACCGACGGTGCGGTGGTCAAAATACGTTATCAGGGCTGTGCCGAAGCGGGGCTATGCTACCCGCCAGAAGTGATCACTGTCCCTTTAACTGCCTTAGTCAGTGCCGATGATGATGCAACCCCACCCGCCACCAAAGCAACCAGTCAGCCGGATGCCTCTTCTGGTAATGATGACGACCTGAGCTTCACTGAACGCCTGGCACAGCAATCACTACTCACCAACCTGGCAGTCTTTTTTGCGGTTGGCGTGGGTCTGGCATTTACCCCTTGTGTCTTCCCGATGTTTCCAATCCTGTCTAGCCTGATCGCCGGGCAGCAACATCTGTCGACCAAGAAAGCATTTAGCCTGTCTTTTGTTTATGTTCAGGGCATGGCCGTGACTTATGCGGCGCTTGGACTGGTTGTTGCCTATTTTGGTGGCCAGGTACAGGGCTATCTGCAACATCCAGCGGTGCTGATAAGCTTTAGTTTACTGTTTGTATTACTGGCCTTTGCGATGTTCGGCTGGTACGAAATCAAACTACCCAGCTCCATGATGAGCAAGCTGACTGAGATCAGTA
Organism: Pseudoalteromonas sp. McH1-42; assembly: GCF_022347845.1. Lineage (NCBI taxonomy): Bacteria > Pseudomonadati > Pseudomonadota > Gammaproteobacteria > Alteromonadales > Pseudoalteromonadaceae > Pseudoalteromonas > Pseudoalteromonas sp. McH1-42. Next base: position 146,572 of record NZ_JAKRFU010000013.1, read on the forward strand.
ATCAGCAAAGTGGCGGCAACTATGTCGGAGTGTTCTCCATGGGCGTGTTGTCAGGCCTGATTGCCTCACCTTGTACCACGGCCCCTTTGTCTGCGGCCCTACTTTATGTGGCTCAAAGTGGCGACTTTATGGTGGGCGGCCTGACACTGTACGCGCTAAGTCTGGGGATGGGTCTGCCACTCCTGTTGCTTGGCACCTCGGGCGGAAAACTGCTGCCTAAAGCCGGGGGCTGGATGGATCAGGTCAAAACCCTGTTCGGTTTTGTCATGCTGTTTGTGCCTTTGATCCTGCTTGAGCGGATCCTCGACTTTAACATTATTTTGGGCATGGCATCAGTGCTGGCAGTGGCAACCGCTCTGTATTTGCATCACTGGCAAAGCGGACAGGCTCAAGGTAAAGGTAAAACTGTACTCTGGGCAATGGCAACCAGCTTATTTATCGTCGGCTTACTCACCGCAAGAAGCGTGGTTTTTCCGGACACTAACACTGCCCCGGTCAGCATTGCGCAGAATGAAGACAAGCAAGGTTTCCGACTGCTGGACGACCTGGCTGCACTGAACGTTGCAGTCGAGCAAGCCAACAGCAAAGGCAAAATTGCCATGGTGGATCTATATGCAGAGTGGTGTGTGGCCTGTAAAGAGTTTGAGAAATACACTTTCCCAACCGAGCAGGTGCAGACCCAGTTTGCCTACTTCGATACCTTAAAACTCGACCTGACAGAAAGTAACGACACCACCATAGAGATCATGGAAGCGTTTACTGTGTTCGGTCTGCCCAGTATTTTGTTCTTTGATGCGCAGGGCAATGAGATCCCCGAACTGCGTGTTACCGGGTTCCAGGACGCTGACGAATTCGCCGCGCACCTGGAAAAAGTACGTCAATACGTCCTGTAACCTGCCTTTTTAGCGAGTGATCCGCTCCCCCAGACACAGAGGCCTGAAGATTTGCCTCTGTGTCTCGTCTCTTCTTATGCTGATTAGACCAGTATTTTGCTGCTATTTACCTTGAACTCTCTATAATAGTTCGCGAACGTGAGAAATATTTGCTATTTACTGTGCATACGCTTAAGTTAACAAGGTCTTTGCTAATAAAAGTCGCTTTGTTTTCTAAATAAAGGAATTTCACGCATTATGTCTACAAATTTAAAGATTTTAGTCCTGAATGGCCCAAACCTGAATATGCTGGGCCGACGTGAGCCGGATAAGTACGGCACCCGGACCTTAAAAGACATCATGCAGGACCTCACACAAAGCGCAGTAAATTACGATGTTGAGCTGAGTCACTTTCAAAGCAATAGCGAAGCCGAGCTGATCGATCATATTCACGCACAATATGATCGTGTTGATTGCATCATTTTCAATCCGGCGGCATTTACGCACACCAGTATTGCACTGAGAGATGCCTTATTGAGCGTCAGCATCCCGTTTTATGAAGTGCATTTATCAAATGTCTATGCACGCGAGCCTTTTCGTCACAAATCCTACTTCTCGGATGTGGCGCAGGGGGTGATATGTGGATTAGGTGCGCTGGGCTACGAAGCGGCATTGATGGCCGCCGTAGCCAAGCTGCGCAAACAAGATAACTCAAATTAACTAACAGGCGGGTCAAGTTATGGATATTCGCAAGATCAAGAAACTTATCGAATTAGTAGAAGAATCAGGCATTGCAGAGCTAGAAATCACCGAAGGTGAAGAGTCTGTACGTATCAATCGTCACAGCAGCGCACCGGTTATTGCTCAACCACAGCAGTACTCAGTACCCACTGCGGCACCAGCACCAGTAGCAGCACCAGCTGCGCCAGCTGCGCCTGCTGCCGAGGCACCTGCTGCAACCAATGACACACCAGCTGGCCATCAGGTGAAGTCACCTATGGTTGGTACTTTCTACTCAGCTTCTTCACCAACGGCTGCTCCGTACGTAGAAGTAGGCTCAAAAGTCAACGTAGGCGACACCCTGTGTATCGTTGAAGCGATGAAGATGATGAACCAAATTGAAGCTGACAAAGCCGGTGTTGTGAAGGCGATCCTGCTTGAGAATGGCGACGCGGTTGAGTTCGATCAACCTCTGTTCATCATCGAATAATGCCCCTGGAAGGTTAACACTATGCTAGATAAAGTAGTCATTGCAAACCGAGGCGAAATTGCGCTTCGCGTATTGCGTGCCTGCAAGGAGCTGGGGATTAAAACAGTTGCGGTCCATTCGACCGCCGACCGTGACCTCAAACACGTGCTACTTGCAGACGAAACCATTTGTATTGGTAAACCAGCCGCCAGTGAAAGTTACCTGGATATTCCACGCATCATTGCTGCAGCTGAAGTTACTGATGCCGTTGCCATTCACCCGGGCTACGGCTTCCTGTCTGAGAATGCCGATTTTGCCGATCAGGTTGAACAGAGTGGCTTTATCTTTATCGGTCCAAAAGGCGACACCATTCGTCTGATGGGTGATAAAGTGTCAGCGATTGAAGCAATGCGTAAAGCGGGCGTCCCGTGTGTACCAGGTTCAGATGGTCCGCTAACGGATGACAATGAGCGCAACGTACAGATCGCGAAGCGTATCGGTTACCCGGTGATCATCAAAGCTGCCGGTGGCGGTGGTGGTCGCGGTATGCGTGTTGTACGCTCTGAAGAAGAGCTACTTGACTCAATCGCACTAACACAAACTGAAGCCCAACAGTTCTTTGGTAATGGCATGGTATACATGGAGAAATTCCTTGAAAACCCTCGTCACATCGAAGTACAAGTACTGGCTGACGGACAAGGTAATGCTATCCACCTCGGTGAGCGTGACTGTTCAATGCAACGTCGTCACCAGAAGGTTGTGGAAGAAGCGCCTGCACCTGGTATTACTGCAGAAATGCGTAAGTTCATTGGTGACCGTTGTACGCGTGCGTGTATTGAGATCGGCTATCGCGGTGCAGGTACGTTCGAATTCTTGTATGAAAATGGTGAATTCTACTTCATCGAGATGAACACGCGTATCCAGGTAGAGCACCCGGTGACTGAAATGGTGACTGGCGTTGACCTAATCAAAGAGCAGCTGAAAATTGCTGCAGGTCAACCCTTGTCTATCACTCAGGATGATGTTGTGATCCGTGGCCATGCAATTGAGTGTCGTATCAATGCTGAAGATCCGGACAATTTCATTCCGTCTCCAGGCAAGATCACACGTTTCCACCCAGCCGGTGGATTGGGCATTCGCTGGGACAGCCATATTTATGCTGATTACACAGTACCGCCGCATTACGACTCAATGATCGGTAAGCTGATCACTTACGGTGAAAACCGTGACGTGGCCATTGCCCGAGCGCGTAACGCTTTGAATGAACTTGTGATTGACGGTATTAAAACCAATACCCCGCTACACAAGAAAATTCTGGCGGACGAAAACTTCCAAAACGGTGGCACAAACATCCACTATCTGGAAAAGAAACTGGGCCTGTAAGCCCGTTTACGCAGGAGCCAATGTGCTCCTGCGTGTTTTACCTTCTCCGAGCCCTCTCCTAGCCATTTTCAGAACTTACTCTTTATTTTTCATTGCATCAGGGCGTCTGTTCAGTCACTTTAAGACTATCATTTCTCTCATCCGCAGACTGGCTCTGTAAAAGGGAACCCTATGCCTTTAACCAGCTTTTTACGTTTGATCTGTTTGGCAGCAATCTGGGGCGGTTCATTTTTGTTTATGCGCATTGCCGCACCGACCTTTGGCCCTGCTTATTTAATTGAATTCAGAGTGAGCTTCGCCGCACTGGCGTTGCTCGTGATAGCTTTGTATCTGAAACAATATCTGCACTTTCGCGCCCACGCCCGTCACTATTTTATTTTGGGTTTGCTCAATACCGCGCTGCCTTTCGTACTCTTTGCCTATGCGGCACAAACCCTGACGGTTTCTATGTTGGCAATTTTGAATGCCACGGCGGCCATTTGGGGTGCCTTAATCGCCTTTTTCTGGCATCGAACACCCCTTTCCATCAAGTCCCTGATCGGCATGGTGCTGGGGATATGCGGCGTTGTCATCTTAGTTGGCTGGGACGAGACACTGGTCTCAGAAAAGCTGATTTGGCCGGTCCTGGCAGGTGTACTTGCTGCGGTCAGTTACGGGGTTGCGAGCAACTATGCTAAAAATGCGCCCCAGATCGCCGCGTTTGATAATGCCCATGGCAGCATGTGGGCCGCCGTCGTCTGGCTACTGCCACTGCTGCCTTTCATACCCATGCGGGCAGTGCCAGATAGTACCGAGGTCTCTGCTGTGATTGCCTTAGGCGTGATCTGTACCGGCATTGCTTACTTGTTATATTTTCGATTAATTTCAGAGGTAGGCGCAGCTTCTGCGCTATCGGTTACTTTCTTAATCCCCCTGTTTGGCATTATCTGGGGCTATCTGATATTAGACGAGCAGGTTGGGCTTAATACATTAGGCGGGATGGTGCTGGTATTAACGGGGACTATGCTGGTGACGGGTTTTTCACCCGCCACCTTGCAAGCAGAGCGCACTGCGCGCTCCCAGTAAAGCATATATGGCTACTGAAAGACCACGTTTTCACTGCCCGGTAAGGGCTTAAAACGACTCAGTAGCTTTTCACAGTCTTCCAGGATCTGTGCTTCAAGACGCTCTTCAGCACGCCAGCGCTGCGCATCCATTTTGTAGATCTCTTTCTTACTGTACTTTTTACGCGCCTCATGGGTTGGCATTTCTTTAACTTCTTCGTACATCTCATGCACACCCGGGTAACTCTGACTCAGCTCGACTTCTTCATCAAAGCTGTACTGAGACATCAGTACCCACACTCGCAAACAGCCCTCAGAGTACTCACACTGTTTCTGCTGCATCGCTTTGGCGATCAGGTTGATACTATCGGATAGCTTAGCATTTCGTTCCTGACGAGAACGCGCCAGCTTCTCTTTTTGCTCCTGCTGCAATTTTGCTATCGTGTCTTTCTGAACTTTCAGCTGCCACAGCAGCTTGCCGGCATAAAAGGCCAAACCGGCAATGATCAACGCGCCTACCACAATCGCGGCTATCCACATAGTTTAACGCTCCTCGTCTTCGTCTGTTAACCACTCATCAGCCAGATCATTACTCATCCACTGATCCAGCTCATCTTCCTGAGCCATATCGGCTTCTTCAAACTCATCATCAATACCCAGTAACTCGCATAACGCCTGGTGACGAGCCACCGACTTATTGAAGTACTTAGCATCTTTGCCTGTCAATAGCTCACCACGCTCATGACGCTCTAACAGCGCCATCAGACGCTCATCATTTTCCAGCTGTCGCAGCTCTTCTTCCGGTGTTAATGTCACCTGCGCCACTTTCTTCAGCTCCACCTGAGGCTTCAGGTCACGATTTAACTTCGGCTGACTTGGCTGCTGAGACTGAGGGACCAGCGCAACAGGCTTTTTACTGCCCGCACGCGGATCCTTTTTACTGCCCGTGGTTTGACTCTCCTCCACTTTGGCTTCCTGTGCATTACGCGAGCCAGGCTTTTTACCCTTATGCTTTTTAGAACGCTGATCTTTCAGTGCTCTGAGCTCCTTCAGCTTTTCTTTGCTGAGTCTGGGAGTACCTATATTACCCACTTTACGGGATTTTTTCTTTCTCGTCATACTAGTCTTTACTCATTCTTCGCTATCGCTTAGTCAAAATGATGACATCATTGCCGATCACTTCAACCTGGGTATTAAATTGCTCTGCAATATAGGCAAACGTCTCCCGGCTAAAAAACGCAATATGGGTTTGATCGTTTTTATAATGCCAGGTTGCAAAGCGTGCCGGATCTATTACCAGTTTCGTCATCAATGCTAAAGGCGCACCAGGTTTCAACATGGTTAACAGCCGATGCAGCACTGTGCCTGGCTGAGCCAGATGCTCAATCACTTCACTACACGTGATAAAGTCATACTGGTGGTCCAGCACTTTGGGCTCATCGGCATAGTATAAATCATAGACGGCCATCCGGTGTCCCGCCTCGGTCAGCATTTTTGCCAGTAAAGGGCCCGGACCACAGCCGAAGTCCAGCCCGGATTGCGCAGCTGGCAAGCGAGCACACAAGGGCTCAGCCAGTCGGGATAAAAACCGTCTGTAGCCAGGATCCATCAGGCTATTTTCATGACTATCGTAAATGGCTTTTTCCTGCTCAGCGCTCAATCGCTGTTCGGGGGAGACAGATACCAGCTTGCAGCGCTGACACTGCCAGTAGTCTCTGAATTTGTCCTGATGGTAATGCGTCAGTGAGTCGCCTTCACAAAGGCCACAACGCCATGACTGAGGATTTTGCAACTGAGATAAACCGAAATGCCTTAAAGGCTGTATTGTAACAGCAATCAATTAGTGAACAAATATGCACGAAAAAATAAAAAAGCGGCAGAGATTGCTCTCTACCGCTTACTAATCTGAGCGTCACAAACTGGACACTTCTCCCTTCGACTTTTAAGTCATTGTTATTTTTATTGTGGTATCTTCCGTTTTGTTTTTGTTGTCACTTCCGTGAACACTTTCCATATTGTTATTGTTATCAAACTTCCAATGCATTTTTTATTGTCGGTCTTCCTGACGCTTTCTTAATCATCCTGTGTATTCACAACTGAATACTCAACTATGCCACCGACGCTTCCGATACGAATTGTCCCTGTTTTTGTATTATCTGGCGACAACGAATAATCTACGCCGATCTGAAACAGTTACAACTAAACAATAACAAAATTATTACCTGAATATTTTGAAACAACATCAAATCAATTTTATTACAATAGGTTACAACTGAACACAAAATGAAATTAAGTCAAGTCGTACAGATCGCATAGGTACATATCCTACATCATCATTGAGATATATCTCACAATCCAAGATCAAAAAAAGGCAGCTCAGTTGCTGCCTTTTTTACAATACCCAGCGTTTACACTGGGTTAGTTTTTCATCTATACGACTTTAGTGTAGGCCACCCAAGTACTTAGATAATACTTCAATGTCTTTATCAGTCAGTTTCTTCGCGATATCGCTCATCATACCGTTTGGATCGTTGTTACGATCGCCGCTACGGAACTTTTCAAGCTGTGCCTTGATGTACTCAGGGTGCTGGAATGAAATTTTCGGGAACTTAGACAGTGAGGTGCCGTTACCACGTGGACCGTGACATGCGGCACAAGACGGAATACCGCGCTCAGCATCACCGGCAGTGTAAAGCTTCTGACCAACTTCAACCACATCTTCTGGTGTCGTGCCAGAAGACATTGGCAGAGACGCAAAATATGCCGACAGGTCTTTCATGTCCTGATCAGACAATGGCATTGCCATACCGCTCATCACAGGATCCATACGCCCTTCTTTACCACCAGACGTCATACCCAGCTTGAACTCTTTCAATTGCTTGTATAGGTAATCGGCATGTTGGCCGGCGATTTTCGGATACATAGTAACAGGAGCATTGCCATCCGGACCGTGACACGCCGCACAGGTTGCAGCTTTTGCTTTACCGGCTTGCGCATCGCCATCAAATGCTGCGACGTTGCTGGCTGACAAGGACCCTAGCAACATAGTTAAAGTTAATGCTATTTTTTTCATGGTAAATTCTCTGTTTCCGACCCTGTAATTTTGACCCCAGCCGAAAAAGCCTCGTTTCTTTTACTGCGTGGGCAAATCTTATTTGAGACCGACTGACCAAGCTTGCTAAATGTGCACTAATTGGCACAGCCAAAGTCAACGGACTCGAGTTTTACGTTGCAATTGCTACATTCTACACGATATTAATTTCTCTGGCACGTTTTCTGCTCACATTAAGCCCATAAATTATAGGGATTTGACCTGGATTAAGTTTCCCATCCAGGGCATAGCGTAAAAACTCACCCAGGGTGAAGATTTTATCGGCTTTTGCTTTAGCAACCAAGTATAATAAAATAGACAATAATGAGATCAATCCCCTTGAGGAGTCGAAGTGCTAAAATCCCGCATGCCGTATAACCGTGCTCAGTTTGTAACGAGTGCCCCAGATATTTCCCGATTACCCGCCGATACCGGTATTGAAGTAGCGTTTGCTGGACGCTCCAATGCGGGAAAATCCAGTGCACTGAACGCTCTGACTGATCAGAAACTGGCACGGACCAGTAAAACGCCGGGCCGTACTCAGCTCATTAATACTTTCTCGCTGGACGAAGACAAACGCCTGATTGACCTACCCGGTTACGGCTTTGCAAAAGTACCGCTTGAAATGAAAAAGAAGTGGCAAAAATCACTGGGAGAATACCTGCAAAAACGCCAGAGCCTGAAGGGCATCGTGGTATTGATGGATATCCGTCACCCACTGAAAGACCTGGATATGGACTTGATTAACTGGGCCGCAGGTAGCGACATTCCGGTACTGGCACTGTTAACTAAAGCCGATAAGCTCAAGCAAGGTAAGCGTAAAGCAGAGGTACTTCAGGTTCGTAAAGCACTAGCTGAGCTCAATGCCGATATCACCGTCCATGCATTTTCGTCGCTCAAGGGTCTGGGGCTCAAAGAACTTGCCTGGCAGCTGGACGACTGGTTCCTGGGACCATACGTCAAAGAAGACGCAGAGCAGGATACCCCTTCGGCCTAATCATAAGACTCAAAGGCCGCCCCCCCTGGCGCGGCCTAGCCAATCACAAATGACGTATTCGCCGACGTCAACACAAACTCGTCATCCCGAGACTGCGCCAACTCAGCCCACTGATAATAGACCGAACGACTAATTCGTGCCGATAAGCCATAATTGAGCATCAAATACGGAACTGGCTGACCCTGATAGGATTTAAGCACCAGAGGAAACTCACTGCAAACAGGCCATAACCGGCCCAAGTTATCCTCTGCGATTAAAGTCGTCGACAAACCCAAGGTTGGGGCCAGGTTACAATACTGCCAGCTCACAATCACAAAGGGGCTATCTGCAACTTTTACCGGGCACGTCTCTGCGGGTGATTTGAGCAGGTACTGGCCCTGCTCATAACACAACACACTGGCGAACAGCCTGACCAACCCTGCTCGGCTGATCGGGGCGCCTTCGTGAAACCAGCGACCTTGTGCATCAATTTCAAACGCGCCGACACCACATTCATCCGCATGCCAGCGCCCGGTCGGGGCATGCTGCGTGACATAGTGGTCGATCAGCGCCTCAGTTTTACTCACTGAACACCAAATTAAACGTGACAGGTACAGCGGTGGCAATGGTATTCAGACCAGCAACTTTACGCAACGTTTCGATACCTGCATCCAGACCAAAATCACGGCTGTTAATCAGTACGGCACGCAATGGCGTAACCTGAAGTTGTTGAACGCCTTTGTTGACCACCAAATCAACATTCAATGTCGCAACCTGACCATGCAAAGCAAGCGTGACGGGCACTTTACGAAGGATCTGCACACCCGGCTTTAGTGCTTTCAGGTGCTGGCTAACATTCGCAGTGATCTTAGCTTCAGGAAATTTAGCCACGTTAAACAACATTTTTTGCATGCGCTCATTGCGGATTGGGATGAGGCTTTCAATGCTGCTCAGATCTAATCGCAAATCCAGCTCGCCGGCTTTATTAATTGAGCCTGCTAGTTGTTTAAAGTGGTGGTTTTCGGCAACACTGCCCGCCTTAATTGAGGTAAAGCTCACATCGCTGTGTGTTGCATCCAGTTGCCATGCCTGGGCAAACTGAGCGGACAAGCCAAGAACAGAGAAAAGAAGAGGTTTAAGCATGACGTATTCCTTGAGAATGAAAACGCTCATATTAACTGCTTATCTTGAACAGATGCAATGCCAGTGTCCCTAATAATGGCTTGACTTTCGACGGGATTATTTGCAGATTTTGGGATGAATTAAAGAAAGAAAAATCGGCTCGCACCATTCACATTGCGAGCCGTTATAGCAATCTGGGGAGAAGCTATCAATACACTGTATCTTCACTAGGAGAGATACATCATCAACAGGATGTCCTACAGGAAGAGGACGCGCGCACTGTAGCAAATCACTTAGGGGAAATAAACCATCAAAAGCAAGTTATGCGCCAATTTGATATTTTTTAAACATCAAGCTGCGCATTTTTACCTCTGAGTTACACCAGATACATTTGCAAGGCCCGTCATTACTGGGATCTGAGCAATAAAAAACACGGCCGGGGCCGTGTTTTTTTACCAATAAGGGAGGTTAGTGGGCTTGTTCCCAGTTGTCGCCATGGTCAGCTTCTACCAGTAACGGAACATCCAACTCGGCAGCTTCACTCATCAGCTGACACACATGCTCACTATACTGCGCCACTTTGTCGGCCTTAACTTCAAAGACCAGTTCATCGTGCACCTGCATCAGCAGTTTAATGTCACTGTCCTGCTGTGTTGCCAGCCACTGAGCCACTTTGATCATGGCCTTTTTAATGATGTCTGCCGCGGTGCCCTGCATCGGGGCATTAATTGCAGCGCGTTCAGCCGCTTTACGACGTGCACCATTACGGGCTTTGATATCAGGCAGATACAAGCGTCGGCCAAAGAGGGTTTCGACATAGCCCTGATCAGCTGCCTTCTCGCGTGTTGATTCCATGTACTCCAATACACCCGGGAAGCGCTCAAAGTACTTATCCATATAATGCTGTGCTTCGTGACGCGGAATATCCAGCTGTCTGGCCAGGCCAAATGCACTCATGCCGTAGATCAGTCCGAAGTTCACCGCCTTGGCTTTGCGACGCATGTCTGACGTCACGTCTTCGAGCGGCACAGAGAAAACCTCTGAAGCGGTTGCACTGTGAACATCTTTGCCCTCAGCAAACGCTTTCAGCAGGCCTGCATCCTGAGACAGATGTGCCATGATCCGCAGTTCAATCTGACTGTAGTCCGCCGCCATGATCACATGATCCTGATCAGCCACAAAGGCCTGACGAATGCGACGCCCGGCTTCGTTGCGGATTGGAATATTCTGTAAATTTGGATCTGTCGAGCTGAGTCGGCCTGTTGCCGTCACGGCCTGATGATACGAGGTATGCACACGTTGTGTCTGTGCATTGACCATCTTAGGTAGCTTGTCGGTATAGGTCGATTTCAGTTTGGCCAGACCGCGATGCTCGATGATCAATTTCGGCAAAGGGTAATCGTGGGCCAGCTCCTGCAAAACTTCTTCAGCCGTAGACGGGGCACCTTTAGGGGTTTTCTTCAATACAGGCAGTTCAAGTTTATCGAACAAGATTGCCTGTAACTGCTTAGTCGAGCTGAGGTTAAACTCTTCTCCGGCCAGCTCGAAAGCTGCCTGTTCCAGCTCTTTGAGTCGCGTTTCAATGGTGTGACTTTGCTGCGCTAGCATGTTGCTGTCGATTTTAACACCGGTGCGTTCAATCTCAGACAACACACTGACCAGAGGCAACTCAATCTCTTCAAAGACGTTTACCAGCGTCGGATGCTGCTGTAATTGCGGCCATAAGTGCTGGTGCAATCGCAAGGTAATATCGGCATCTTCAGCGGCATAAGGTGCGGCTTTATCAAGTTCAATCTGGTTAAAGGTCAGCTGGTTTTTACCTTTACCGGCAATCTCTTCAAAACTGATATTTTTATGACCCAGATACTTCAGTGCCAGCGAGTCCATATCATGGCGCGTGCCCACACTATTGAAGACGTAAGACTCCAGCATAGTGTCAAAGGCAATACCATTGAGCTCCAGCCCGGCACGTGCCAATACGCTCTTGTCGTATTTGAGGTTTTGCCCGACCTTTTTATAGTTGGGATCCGCCAGGATCGGACCAATCAGCTCAAACACCAGCGCCTTATCCAGCTGTTCAGGTGCGCCCATATAGTCGTGACCCAGCGGCAGGTACGCAGCTTCACCTGCGGCAACAGCAAAGCTCATACCGACCAGCTCAGCCTGCATATAGTCCAGGCTGGTGGTTTCAGTATCAAAGGCAAACAGTTCAGCGTCACGCAGCTTGTCCAGCCAGCGATCCAATTGTGCTCGCTCCAGGATAGTCTCATACGCAACCTCAACCGGTGGCGTCACCAATGACGCTTGCTCTGTATCAGCGGCCGTTTCTGGTGCACTTTGACCATCCAGTAACTCAGCAAGCCAGCGTTTGAACTCACACTGTCCATACAGCGCGATCAGCTGATCTTTATCCATCTCCTGGATCTTGAACTGTTCCAGGTCCTGCTCAACCTCACAGTCCAGTTTGATGGTCGCCAACTCATAGGATAATTTAAGCTGTGCTTCATTTTCGGTCAGCTTTTTCGACATGGTCTTGGAGCCACGGAAACCCAGATCGGCGATTTTGTCCAGGTTAGCGTAAAGCTCGTCAATCGACCCCAACCCCTGAAGCATCGCCAGCGCCGTTTTTTCACCCACACCAGGCACGCCCGGGATGTTATCTACTTTGTCGCCCATCAGCGCCAGATAGTCGATGATCAATTCCGGTCCAATGCCAAATTTATCCACCACCCCTTGTGGGTCCAAAATGGTGTTAGTCATGGTATTGATCAGAGTCACATGTTCATTGACCAGCTGAGCCATGTCTTTATCACCAGTGCTGATCAGCACATGTCTTTGTTGTTCAGACGCCAAACGGGAAAAAGTGCCAATGACATCATCCGCCTCTACCCCTTCAATACTGACCAGGGGCAGGCCCATGGCACGAATAATATCGTGGATCGGCGCGATCTGGGTGCGCAGATCATCCGGCATGGGTGGACGATGTGCTTTATATTCACTGTACATCTCATTTCTGAAAGTCGGCCCTTTGGCATCAAACACCACCACCATATGGCTGGGCTGATATTGCTTGAGCAAGCTTTTCAGCATGTTGATGACACCATAGATGGCGCCTGTGGCTTCTCCTTTTGAGTTGGTCAGGTGCGGTGGCGCATGATACGCGCGAAATAAGTACGACGAACCATCGACCAGGATCAGCGGGTTTTCAGGGATCTGAGACATAGTTATTGGGATCCTAAAATTGGAAGTTTTAAATCTGGGTTAGCATGCCATAAGGGCGAGCATAAAACGAGTCTGATACAATCCAAAACGGCTCATGAAAAATGGGGATGGCCTGTGGATAACTTTGTAGATAAACAGGGGCTATCGGCCCAAACCTCAAAAAAAGATCTAGGATAGAGTTGTAAAACAATGAATATAAAAGGAAATTTCTTTTTACTCTTTTATATGCTTTAAGCTAAGATTGTGGACAGTGACTTTGGAGTCAGTTTACAGCCAGTGACTGAGTGGCTATAAATTCACCGCTTTTCCTCAGGCGGAGGCGTATACTAACACAAACGATCAAAGATCAAAGCAGATCCTTTATATTTTTTTCTTACTAGCGTAATGACAAAATTGCATATATTGAAATTTAAAGACCTTAAAAGGAGATCCCGATGAAACAAGTAGCGATCATTTTAAGCGGTTGTGGCGTCTTTGACGGTGCTGAGATCCATGAATCCGTACTCACTATGCTGCACCTTGAGCGCCAGGGCGCCCGCTATCAGTGCTTTGCACCGGACATTGAGCAGCATCATGTGATCAACCACCTCACCGGCGAAGAGCAGGATGAGCAACGCAATGTTCGAGTAGAAGCAGCACGTATTGCCCGTGGCGACGTGGCATCACTGGATACACTCGATGCCAATGCCTTTGACGCACTGATCTTACCTGGCGGCTTTGGTGTAGCTAAAAACCTCTCTGACTTTGCTTTCAAGGGCGCTCAGTCTAGCGTTCTGGCTGCAGTCAAAGAAAGTTGTCAGGCTTTTAACCAACTCGGAAAACCGATTGCTTATTTATGTATTGCACCCGCGCTGATTGGTCATATCCACCCTGCAGGCACGCTTGCTACCATTGGTAATGACGAGGCCACCGCACAGGCAGTTGAAGCTTTAGGTGCCAGTCACGTGAATTGTGGTGTCGCTGATATCGTGGTCGATGATACACACAAAGTGATCAGCACACCGGCTTACATGCTGGCAGGCTCTATCAGTGAAGCATCCGCTGGTATTGAAAAGGCCGTGCAAAAGCTACTTGAGTTCGCATAAGTCGAAGCTTAGGCGGTGACACGCCGCCTATCTCTGCGCTTTATGCTCAAAAAACCAGCAAAACTGCGAAATTTCTCCTCACTGAACCCAACGATTTTTTGCCCTAACGCAATAAATTTTATTTTTTAGTCGCTTATAATCAAGTTTACGTTTTATAAATTAGTTGGTGACGTTATAATCGGCTTAATTCCGTCATCCATCGTGATAGATCACGTTCAATTTGAAGTGAGCAAGGTAAATGAAGAAACTTTCAGCAGCACTGTTATTGCTATCTACTGCGGCAATCGCACAGCCATTCGACAATTCTTTAACTGAAGAAGCGATTAAAAAGCGCCTTGAGCCGGTTGGCTCGGTCTACTTGGCGGGTGCCGAAGATACTGCTGCAGCGGCCCCTACTGGCCCACGTACAGGCGAGCAAGTGTATCAAGCTTCCTGTTTCGCGTGTCATGGCACAGGCGCACTGGGTGCACCTAAAACAGCTGATGACTGGGCACCACGTCTTGCTAAAGGCAACGACGTACTGCTAGACCACGCGATCAATGGCTTCAATGCCATGCCTCCTCGTGGTACGTGTATGGACTGTAGCGATGACGAAATTGCAGCAGCCATCGATTTTATGATTAAGTAAATAATCATCGCTTGGGGATGGGCAATACATCCCCTTCAATAGGCGCCTCTTGTCGCAAAGTTCACGACAAATATCACCATATTGTTATTAAAATTTTGCACTTGACCCCTCATTGTAAAAATGAAAATATAAGAACAATAAATAGACAATAACAACTCTTGGTTTCATCATTGGAAGATCCCAGCGTCTTAGTTCGCAAACTGACTCGGAAAAACCACCGTTTAGAGTCCTTGCTGAAAAAATACAAACAACACTCTCACTTGCAGCATGCCCTGATCCAGTTATCCGAGCAGGCCAGCACAGTTGCGGAGTTGACGCTGCTATATCCCGCGATCCATAGCATTTTAGAGCAATACCTACCGAGCAAAAGCTTTTATGTTGTGCTGCAAAACCAATTCACTCAGGGGCTGGAGCTGTCTTATTTTGTCGATGAAAAAGATGGCATTTCAGTGCCGCTGCATGAAGCAAACCACTTCAGCCAGGGCATAACGGGCTACGTTTTTAAAAACCGACAGACTTTGTACCTCAAGCGCCAGCAGATGGAGCAAATGAGTGCACAAGGCTTGTTTAAAGCGCTCGGCACTCAGGCTGAGCACTGGGTCGGTGTGCCTATTTTCCGCGAAAAAACCATTATCGGTGTCATGGTGTCACAAAACTATGCGCCGGATCAGCATTACAGTGAGCAGCAGGTAGAATTACTCGAAGTCATGTCCCTGTACCTGGCAACCGCCATTGAACGGGTTAAAAAACGCGAGTTGTTAGAATCTGAAGTTAAAATTCGTACCCGTGCTCTAATGCAAAGTAACGAGGCACTTAATACTGAAATAGAGCAACGTAAGCGGGCACTGGAACGCCAGCAAATCCTCTTTAAAATCGCGGAGCTGGCGACTCAGTTCAGTGATATCGACGATGTATACCAGCAAGTTCACCAGATCATGCGGTCCATTACCTTTGCTGATAACCTGTTTATCGCATTGCATGACAAGGCCTCAGACTGGCTCAGCTTCCCGTACAGCGTGGATGAGATGACTCAGTACAAACCGCGTCCATTTGCCAATGGTTACAGCGAGTTAGTGATCACCACTGAACGCAGTCAACTGATAGACACCAAGCGGGCACAGGTATTGATCGACAATGAAATCGTCAAACGCCCGGACAATTATCAGCTACAAAACGCGGCAACCAGCTGGCTGGGCGCACCGCTGAAAACTGCCAAAGGGGTCATTGGTCTCATTGCCTGCCAGGCATATAACCATGAGTACGAATATAATCACGAGGATGTTGAATTAATTTCATTTGTCTCGAATCAAATCGCCTCAGTGTTACAAACGCATCTCGCCAATCAGGCGCTCAAGGCCAGTAATCTGGAACTGGAGCACCGGGTCGCGGAAAAAACCAAAGAATTGCGCCAGACCAATTTACATTTGCAGATGCAAATCGAGGAAAGAAAAAAGATTGAGCAGCAACTCTATCATGATGCCCACCATGACCCGCTGACGACGCTGCCCAACCGGTTGTTATTTTTGACTCAGCTGGAAAAAACCTTACAAAAGTACCAGCGTTATCCGGAAAATAATTTTGCCGTGCTGTTTATCGACCTGGATAAATTCAAGGATATCAACGATGAGCTTGGGCATCAGGCAGGTGATCAGTTTTTAATCTGGGTCAGTAAAGCATTTTCAGAATGTATTCGTGAGCACGACTTATTAGCCCGTCTGGCGGGAGATGAGTTTGTGATCCTGCTGGATCATCTGAGCGATCGCCAGCAAGCAGAAGACGTTGCGAAACGCCTGATCAGAGTCATGCAACAGCCGTTCTGCATGAAAGGTCTGTGCATGCAAAGTGGTGCCAGTATTGGTATTACTTATAGCAACAAAGACTACAAAGATACCGATGAGATTATCCGCGATGCCGATGCCGCCATGTACTACGCTAAGAATGCCGGTCGTGGTCGTTATGAGTTTTATCACCCACTGCTCAGCGCAGCCAGCACACAAAGCAAACAAACGGAATATCATCACCTGAGTGCCCTGCCGATCCATTTTCGCAGCACTGAGATTGTCAATATGGCCAACCATGGCCAGCACATTGTGATGCTCGAAGCCTTTGGCGAACACCCGGTTTTGGGCAGCACCAGTTTCGATATCCTTAAGAAATTTGCTGCGGCGAAGGATGAGCAGCTAAAAATAGAAATGCAATTGCTCGGCCAGGCACTCGAACAGGCCGGGCGCGTCGCCAAAGCGCACACTGCCGATGTGCTGTTTGCCTGCTCCTGTGCGATCCTCGAAAGCACCACTTTTACAGAGCTTAAACAATTATTGAGTCAACGCACCAGCCACCTGTGCCTGTTGTTTGATGAAAGCGAAATCCGCTACGCCTCCAGTATGCAGCTCGAAAACCTCAAAGAGCTGTGCAGCCTGGGTATCGCCGTGGGCCTCAATGATTTTGCCAAAGATCGCTGCGATCTGGCGCTGCTCAGTCAAATTGATTTTAAATATCTGCTGCTCAGCTCAACATTCAGCAAACGGGTACTGCAGCAAAACAGCTATGATGTGCAATTGCAGGGGATCCTTGCAGTCACGGCTCTGAAAGCCATTCAGGTCATCGCCAAGGGCCCTGCAATCCTGAACTTCAGGAGTTTACTGGAACGCCACGGGCTGAGTTTATTTTTTGGTAAACAACAGAGCTTATCAGGCACCAAGCCAAGCGAAGTGCCCTCCTCACACGAATCTCTGCCGCTTTAACGTTTCAGCATCGCACGCAGATTCGCAACCCTGGCCTGACCTTTCTCCATACGTTCAGACTGCGACTGTACGGGTTTTTTGCCCTCATTTTGAATGTCATCCTGTGGCATTTCCTGAACAAACCGGCTGAGCTCTGGTGTGATCTGCTCACCAAACTGACGACGGCTTTTGGCATAGGTCATGGTCAACGTTTGCTGTGCACGCGTTACGCCCACATAGGCCAGACGCCGTTCTTCCTCAACATTATCTTCATCGATGCTGGTCTGGTGCGGCAGTAGCCCTTCTTCCATTCCGACCATAAAGACATGGGGATATTCCAGGCCTTTCGAGGCGTGCAGCGTCAACAGTTGCACCGCATCGCTGTCGTCTTCTTCTTCGTTACGCTCCAGCATGTCTCGCAGTGTCAGTTTGCTGACCACCTCAGGCAAAGTCATGGGCGGATTATCCGCATCGCCGGTCAGCATATCACTGATCCAACGATACAGTTCTGAGACGTTCTTCATGCGCATTTCGGCGGCTTTCGCGCTGGGCGATGACTCATACAAATAAGCTTCGTAATTGATTTCTCGCACCATATCTTTGACCGCTTCGAGTGTGTCTCCCCTGGTTGCTCGGTCACTCAATTCAACCACCCAACGGGCAAATCCCATCAACGCATTCAGACCGCGACCACTGAGGCGCTGTGGTAATTCAGGCTCAAAACACGCGGCAAATAAGCTGATGTGTTTATCGTTGGCCAGACTGCCGAGTTTCTCCAGGGTAACGGGCCCTATCTCACGTCGTGGCGTGTTGACGATCCGCAAAAAAGCATTGTCATCATCCTGATTTACCAGCAGGCGCAAATACGCCATGATGTCTTTGATCTCACTGCGAGCAAAAAACGACATACCGCCGCTAATTTTATAAGGAATGCGGTTCGCCATCAGGGCTTTTTCGAACACCCTTGCCTGGTGGTTACCCCGATACAGAATGGCGTAATCACGATAGCTGGTCCGCTTCATAAACTTGTGCGAAATGATCTCGGCTACGACCCGTTCGGATTCATGTTCTTCATCTCGGGTCGCAATCAAACGCAGTGGATCCCCATAGCCCAGTTCACTGAACAGCTTTTTGTCGAATTCATGGGGGTTATTGGCGATCAGAATATTCGCCGCTTTGAGGATCCGCCCGGCACTGCGATAGTTTTGTTCCAGCTTAATGAGGCGTAACCCCGGAAAATCTTTGCTCAGCAATACCAGGTTTTGTGGCTTGGCACCACGCCATGAATAAATGGACTGGTCGTCATCCCCTACCACGGTAAAGCGGGCGCGCTCGCCCACCAACAATTTTACCAGCTGATACTGGCTGGTATTGGTATCCTGATACTCATCCACCAGCAGATAACGAAAACGGGCCTGCCAGCGTTCTCGCACTTCGACGGAACTGTTTAGCAATAAGGTGGGGATCATGATCAGATCGTCAAAATCTAACGCGTTATATGCCCTAAGCTGGGTCTGATAGCGAGCATAAAGCTGTGCAAATAACGCCTTTTGTGCCTCTCTGGCTTCTCGGATAGCGCGCTCAGGCTGGATGAGTTCGTTTTTCCAGTTGCCAATCTGCATTTTCAGCTGATTAAGCAGATCTTTGTCACGATCCAGCTCTTTTTCTGTCAATTCGGCCAGTAACTGATTCGTATCCTGATCGTCAAACAAAGAAAAACCAGGCTTATAACCCAACGTTTTCACTTCTTTTTTTATGATTTCCAGCCCCAGCGTATGAAAGGTCGATACCCACAGGCCTTTGGCTTCTTGTTTACCCAGCGTCTGTGAAACCCGCTCCCGCATCTCTTTAGCAGCCTTATTGGTAAAGGTCACTGCCGCAATGTTACGCGCCTTGTATTCACATTTTTGTACCAGATAAGCAATTTTATTGGTGATCACCCGGGTTTTACCAGAGCCGGCACCGGCCAGTACCAGACAGGGTCCGCTGATATACTTAACAGCTTCGTCTTGTTTCGGGTTCAGTTTCATATTCTGTGATCACCTTTAGTCAATAAGCTGCTAAGTTTACCGTAATGCTCAAGTGGATCCCAAGCGCTTTTAACCGGTGACCGCTTTAGGTAAGATAGAGACAATAATCAAGCTTAGAGGCCAGCCCATGATCAACCCAGCAAAAATTGAAGAAATCGCCAAGCAGATCTCCAGTAACATGCCACAAGGTGTGAAAAACCTTGCAGACACTTTTGAAAGCAAAACCAAACAGGCTATTCAGAATAAACTGGCAGAAATGGATTTTGTCAGTCGTGAAGAGTTTGATATTCAGAGCAAAGTACTGATCAAAACCCGTGAAAAGCTCACCGAACTCGAAGCAAAAGTCGCCGAACTAGAGGCTAAGCTGGCAGCACAAGACAGCGACCAGCCAGAACAGTAATCCCTACAACTGGTATCGCCTGGCCAGATCGACCAGGGCCCGTTCATAGTGCGCTGCCAGTTGCTCTTCCTGCTCTATCTGAGTATTCAGCTCTTTGAGCAAGCCATCCGCCAGACCATACACCCAACCGTGAATGGTTAACTTTTGGCCCCGCGCCCAGGCATCCTGCACCACATTGGTTCGACAGACGTTTCTGACCTGCTCTATCACATTCAGCTCACATAATGCATCACAGCGTTGGTCAGGGTGTATTTCACTGAGCATCGCCTGATGCATCTCTTTGACATCGCCGACATGGCGTAGCCAGTTATCAATCAAACCCAAACGGGCATCTTCCAAAGCAGCACGTACCCCACCACAGCCGTAGTGACCCACGACCAGTACATGTTCAACTTTCAGCACCTCAATGGCGTACTGCATCACAGACAAACAGTTATGATCGGTATGCACCACCACGTTGGCCACATTGCGGTGGACAAACAAGTCTCCCGGCATCAAATCAACAATCTGGTTGGCCGGCACCCGGGAGTCCGAGCAGCCAATCCAGAGATAATTGGGATTCTGCTGCATGGATAATTTGGCAAAAAACTCCGGATTATTGGTCTGAGTCTGTTTCGCCCACTGGCGATTATTATTGAGCAGATGTTGCAGCTGGCTGTCAGACTGGCACATGGTTTTTCCTTATTTTGCTGATTGACACCGTGTAGCCTGGATCAAGATATTTCTTGGCGTCAGTGATTTATGACAAAACTCCGAGAGGCTGACATCATACCCAGCCTGTTCAAGATATAACACCCTGTCGAGCACCAGCCACACTTCTATGGCGCGACGAAAGGCATGGCGCACCAGCTCGATGCGCTCAGTGATACGCTGACGTGCACGCCCTTGTGCCAGGTAATAGTCAGCATCAAAGTGTGCCGGTAAGTCTAACTGCTTTTGCTCAGCTGCCCAGTGACAGAAATCAACAAACGGTCCGGAAAAAATCGCCTTGTTCACGGAGGGCACACTGAGGTACTGAGTATCGCCAGTCACATCACGGCGCAGCGCATCAAAGGCTAGCCGCCACTGGACCTCTCGTTTACGTACTTTCGCGACTCTTCCTGGCGCAGTAACCGTCTCCTGCAACGCCAGTTTCATGTCACTGTGTGACAAATCCAAAGCACTGTGCGCTGCAACGTCACTCATCGGCTGGTAGGTGGGCTCAGTAAACAGATGATAACAGCAGGGTGACAGGCTGATCTGCTCGCACTGTGCAGCGCTCGCCTGCTCCATAAAGGTCTGATGCAATCGACCGCAGGCATGCAGTGCAACGGCCTGCTGTCGTGGTCGAAAATACTGTGCAATCGGATCAGTAAGTACATCGGCACAATGAAAGGTCATGGCCAACTTTTGTTGCTCGGCACTGTGCTGACCTTGCTGGCATAAGGCCGCCTGTAGCTCAACACTGTCAACATGCTCTGCGCCCAGATACGCCAGCAACCTGCCCAGGTGTCCTTTACCTGCGCACCACTCCAGCACTGGCAGCTTTGGCTGATATACCTGCGCAACGAAGTCCTGTAACTGAGTCAACTTACGGCCCTTGATACCGTTACTGAGCCAAAACGGAAACTCAGGTCGACTCGCGACCTCCAATGCCAGCGCCGTCAGCGTTGGGAGCGTGTGTAATACTGGAATATAAGGTGTAAGAAACGCTATCAGTGACTCAGGATCCCGATCCAGTGCCGTCACGTCCTCATCACTCAATGACAACAACGCCTCTTCCAGTTCAGGCCAGGGAATGTCGGTATGATCGAATGCCAGTAATTGCCAGTAGCGACGCGTGTCTGTGAGCAACGCATCCAGGGCTAAAAACTGAGAGGAAAAGGAACTGTGCATGCTGGCCACCGATACCGAACTAACTAAAGGGCGCTCATTGTATGCGCTTGCGCCCATCTCGCAAAGTACAGGCGGTTATTTTAAAGTAAAACGCCGATGACGAAAGAAGATCAAATGTATGTACATGGGCACACAGATCACACCCACTATCGCTGCAAGGGTCAACATCCAAGACCAGCTATCTTCTTCCTGATCCGGTTCGGTATAAAGAAACTGATGTTTTTGTTCATGAAAGTCAGCAAGATCGAGCCGATAAAGCTGAGCAATCCACAACCAGCGAGCCTGAGACATGGCACCCAGTGCAATGCCTGGCGCTTTGATAAAGGGCATCAGCTTATCGGCCTCGTTTGCCAGCGCAGAAATGCTCTTGGTGGTTGCATACTCAGCTTTAGTGACCGCCAGCGCTTCATCGGGGTTACTCATGGCATAGCGCCAGCCCTGTAAGGAGGCACGGCGAAAGCGGGCAACCGTTTGCGGGCGATAATTCAGGACATCTTCCGAGGTAAATAAAATGTCCGCATAGACGTTCAGACCAAAGTGCTTAGGGCAGATCTGCCGGGTGGCTGTGCCCTGCTGTGCCAGCTTAAAAGGCTCATTGGAAATATAGACCTGCAAGGCATCAAAGCGCCCGGCAACAAAGTCTTTAATCGGTTCCAGCCCGGCATACAAGGGTAACTGCGGGACGTCTATCCCCGCCCGCTCCAGCATCACCACCAGTTCAGCCCCCTCAATTCTTCCAAGGTGGCTGATCTTTTTCCCCGCAAAATCTTTGGGAACATAGATATCACTATCTGCACGTACCATCCAGCAATAAGGAGAAGACTGGAAGATAGCGGCCAGGGCCACCAAAGGCTTGCCCTGCAAGCGTTGTTGTAAAATACCTGAGTGGGTCACGCCAAATTGCGCCTGACCTGACAACACTTTAAATTGCTCATCCGGGTTATCCGGATCGGCAGGCACGATTTTAACGTTTAACCCCTGCTGGCGATAAAAACCTTTGTTGAGGGCCATATAATAACCGGCAAATTGAAACTGATGGGTCCATTTGAGTTGTAGTGTCACCTCTTCCAATGCGCTAAGCGCACTGCTCCACCACAGCGCTATGGCCAATACAAAGTGATGATAACTCATTGTGATACGCGCCCGGAGCCTGCCCTGTTACAACTATAGAAGGCGCCGGACGGAATGCAAAACTAGCTGACGCGGCGATCCGCCTGCATCATGTCATGCTGAAGGTACTGCCTGAAACACGGATTGTCGGTCTCTTCCTGGTACTGATAACCCAGACGCTGCAAATGCTCATCAAACCGGGCGCTGTCTTGTGCGCCCAGTTCAAACGCCGCCAGCACATTCCCCTGCGCGGCACCATGATTACGATAGTGAAACAAGGTAATGTTCCAGTTACTCCCTAAGGTCTCTAAAAAGCGCGCTAAAGCGCCGGGATACTCTGGAAACTCGAAGCGAAATAACCGCTCACTCAGTGCTACCGGCGGCTTGCCACCAACCATATAGCGGATATGTAGCTTAGCCAATTCGTTGTCGGACAAGTCAGTAAATTGGTAATTCGCTTCACTCAGGCTGGTTTTAAGCTCCTGCAACTCCTGTTCACCGCCACGTAAACCGACCCCTGCAAAGATCTGTGCGGTATCGCCACCGGCGTAACGATAATTAAACTCCGTGATTGCCCGGCCAGACAAAGTGTGACAAAAGCGCTTAAAGCTGCCTTTGGATTCCTCTATGGTCACACCCAGCAGGGCTTCACTGCGTGCACCCAGTGCCGTACGCTCAGCAATATACCGTAAGCGGTCAAAATTCAGATTCGCACCGGATAACACAGCAGCCAGTGTTAAGCCCCGCTCGTCGCGCTCCTGACACCACTTTTTAAGCCCGGCCGTGGCCAGTGCCCCGGAAGGCTCAGCGATAGCGCGGGTTTCAACGAAAATATCCTGTACCGCCGCACAAATTTCATCTGCACTGACCGTGACCACGTCATCACAGAACTGCTCGGCAAGACGAAAAGTCTCACTGCCAATGCGCTTCACCGCCACACCATCTGCAAAGCTGCCGACTCGCTCTAGCTCCACCGGCCGCCCGGCTTCCATCGCAGCCTTCAGGCAGGCGCTTTCTTGCGCTTCCACGCCAATCACACGGATCTCCGGACGCAAAGACTTGATATAAACCGCCATCCCAGCCAGCAAACCGCCCCCACCCACCGGAATAAAGACCACATCCAAATGATGAAGTTGCTGCATCAGCTCTCGTGCGACGGTGCCTTGACCAATGATCACCTCTTTATCATCGAACGGTGGCACAAATACACCCCCTTGTGACTGACACAAAGACTGCGCATACTCCTGAGCGGCATCAAAGTGATGACCATGCAGCACCACTTCGCCTCCCTGATTACGCACTGCATTGACTTTGATCTCAGGTGTCGTGACTGGCATCACAATGATGGCGCGATGGCCCAGGTGTGCGGCGCTCAATGCCACCCCCTGCGCATGATTACCAGCGGATGCTGTAACGACCAAACTGCCAGTAGGAAGCTTGCTCAGTTTGTTATACGCCCCACGCAGCTTGAATGAATAGACGGGTTGTTGGTCTTCGCGCTTGAGCCAGATCTGATGTCCGAGCCGGGCTGAAAGCCCGCTCAGCTCGCTGACCTCGGTTTCCCGGACCAGCGGCGAGACATTGGCCTGCACTACAGCACGAAAATAATCGAGCTCTTTTGCCACCATGATTAACTCAATGCCTCCAGCTTCTCAAAATCGCGTACTGCACCTTTGTCAGCACTGGTAGCTAATAAGGCGTAAGCTTTCAAAGCCGGGCTGACATAGCGTTGACGATCTAATGGTTTATAAGCCATTTTGCCACGGGCCGCCTGCTGCTCTTTGCGTGCCTCGAGTTGCTGTGCATCCAGCAAGACGTCGATGCTGCGTGCTGGAATATCAATGCGAATGATATCGCCATTTTCTACCAGTGCCAGCGCCCCCCCACTGGCCGCTTCAGGAGAGGCATGGCCTATCGACAAACCAGACGTCCCGCCGGAGAAGCGACCATCCGTCAATAAAGCACAGTCTTTATCCAGTCCCATAGATTTGAGATAACTGGTTGGATACAGCATTTCCTGCATCCCTGGCCCACCTTTTGGGCCTTCGTAGCGGATCACCACGACATTGCCCTTTTTCACCTTGCCACCCAGGATCCCTTCAACGGCATCGTCCTGAGATTCAAACACCACAGCCGTGCCTTCAAAGCACAGCATGTCATCTTCCACCCCCGCACTCTTAACGATACACCCGTCCAGTGCCAGGTTGCCGGTCAACACCGCCAGCCCGCCATCCTGACGAAATGCATGTTCAACACTGCGAATACAGCCACCCTCGCGATCCAGATCCAGCTCGTCCCAGCGACATTCCTGACTCATTGCCTGGGTGGTGCGTATGCCTGCGGGACCAGCACGATAGAAAGTTTGAGCACGCTCATTGGCCGGATCGGTCGCATCCCAACGCTTGATAACTTCACCCAGCGTGCCACCTGCAACATGACCCACCGCCAGATCGAGTTTGTCAGCTTTGGCCAGTTCATTAAGGATAGCCATAATGCCACCGGCCCGGTGAACATCTTCGATATGATATTGCGGCGTTGCCGGTGCCACTTTACATAAGAAGGGGGTTGTGCGAGATAAGCGGTCGATGTCAGCCATATCGAACTCAACTCCCCCTTCTATTGCAGCGGCGAGCAAGTGCAATACTGTGTTAGATGAGCCACCCATTGCAATATCTAAGGTCATCGCATTGGTAAACGCGGCCTGATTAGCAATGTTACGCGGCAGTGCCGCCTCATTATCTTTCCCATAATACTCATCACACAACGCCAGGATACGCTTTGCTGCGCCTTCATATAAGAAACGGCGATCGGCATGCGTGGCCAGCGTGGTGCCATTGCCCGGCAATGCCAGTCCCAGCGCTTCCAATAAACAATTCATTGAGTTAGCCGTGAACATCCCGGAACAAGACCCACAAGTTGGACAGGCTGAACGCTCAACTTTATCTGAGTCTTCATCACTGACGCTGGGATCGGCTCCTTTGACCATGGCATCGACCAGGTCCAGTTTAATGTCGATATCAGCCAGGCGCGTTTTGCCCGCTTCCATTGGTCCGCCAGAGACAAAGATCACCGGGATATTCAACCGCAGTGCCGCCAGCAGCATCCCCGGGGTGATCTTATCGCAGTTTGAAATACACACCATGGCATCCGCACAGTGCGCATTGACCATATATTCTACAGAATCAGCAATCAAATCTCGCGACGGCAAGGAATACAACATGCCGCCGTGGCCCATTGCAATGCCATCATCAATGGCAATGGTGTTAAATTCGCGCGGCACGCCGCCGGCTTCGCGGATAGCGTCCGCCATCAATTCGCTGAGTTGGTTGAGGTGCACATGCCCGGGCACAAACTGGGTATACGAGTTCACCACCGCCACAATGGGCTTATGAAAATCACTGTCGGTCATCCCGGTGGCGCGCCATAATGCACGGGCACCTGCTTGTTGTCTGCCTTCAGTGGTTGTTTTGCTGCGTAACTTTGCCATGTTGACCCCTTTTCCAGTTTGCGCTGCCCCATCTGGCAACGGCTTTCCTCATTCCAAAATATGTATGCCGGACCAGTCAGCCCGGCAAGTATGCGTTAATGTGCTGGCCTTAATCGTTTACGTAATCCAGCCAGCCTTGCGGATCCTCACTTTGTCCTTTCACCAGATCAAAGTAAGCCTGCTGCAATTCTGCGGTGATAGGTCCGCGCTGACCATCACCCACCTGGATCTGATCAACACTGCGCACCGGTACCACTTCAGCTGCGGTACCCACCATAAAGAACTCGTCTGCCAGATACAGACCCTCACGCGCGATTGGCTCTTCTCTGACTTCATAACCACGCGCTTTGGCCAGGTGCATAATGGTGTCACGAGTCAGACCCGGCAGAATGCTCGCCGTGGTTGGCGGGGTATAGATGATACCCTTGCGGATCACGAAGAGGTTCTCACCAGCCCCTTCACTCAAATAACCATTGACATCCAGTGCGATACCTTCAACATAACCGTGACGCTTGGCTTCTGCGGTGATCAGCTGAGACGACAAGTAGTTACCACCTGCTTTTGCTGCTGTTGGCATGGTATTCGGTGCCAGACGCTGCCAGGAGGAAACACATGCATCAACGCCATTTTCCAGGCTACCTTCTCCCAGATATGCGCCCCACTCCATCGCTGCGACAGTGACCTCGGCCCGGTGTGATTTTGGATGCACACCCAGACCAACGTGGCCTAAAAAGGCAAATGGACGCAGATAGGCATTAGTGAAGCCATTCTTTGCCACCGCGTCTTTACACGCCTGCATGATCTCTTCCTGCGTGTAAGGGATCTCAATACGATAGATTTTGGCCGAGTCAAATAAACGCTGAATGTGATCCTTCAGACGGAAAATAGCCGGACCCTTTGGCGTATCGTACGCGCGGATCCCTTCAAATACGGAGCTACCATAATGAATGGCGTGACTGAGCACATGCGTGGTTGCTTGCTCATATGGGATCAATTCGCCGTTGTGCCAAATGTATTGTGAAGTTTGTGTCATTATTTAAAACCTTATTTATTATATTGCCTGCTGTAGTGTGTGCAGATCGACTGATTGCACTTCAACAAGCTTATTTAATTGTGACGTCAATAGATAGATAGGTTTGTCACTATCTACTGTCATTTTGACGTGAAATAACTCTTCGTGGCCCTGGAGCTCTAGTTGTGTCAGGCGAAACCCGCGATGACGGGCGACGCGCAAAAAACGCTCGACTGCGATGGCTTGATTGTTTACCGCTACGGTGAGTTGATGTTTCATGGTATTCGCTCCGTCAAAGGAAATAAGTTTAGTTTTGCTGCTGCGTTTGCGTCAGCATTTCATGATTAGCCGCGCCTGGCGGTACCAATGGCCAGACATTTTCTTTGTCATCGATGCAGGCATGCAATATATAAGGTCCTGTGGAAGCCAGTAGTGCATCAACTGCACCATCGACCTCATCAGCACGGATGATGGTCTGACCCGGGATCCCAAACACAGCCGCCAGTTGCACAAAATCCGGGTTGTCTGACAAATTAGTCTCACTGTAGCGACCATCGAAAAAGAGCTGCTGCCACTGGCGTACCATACCCAGACGTTGGTTATCGAGAATGACAATTTTGACCGGTAAATTATTACGTCGTATGGTTGCCAGCTCCTGAATATTCATCATGATGGAGCCATCGCCAGAGACCGTGATCACCATGTCATCAGGCCGGGCAACCTGGGCACCAATGGCAGCCGGTAAACCGAACCCCATAGTCCCGGCTCCCCCACTGCTCAGATGGTTACTGGGGTGACTAAAGCGCATATGTTGTGCCACCCACATCTGGTGCTGACCCACATCGCAACACACCACCCCAGTATCCGGCATCAAGCGGCTCAGGCGATTGAGTAAATAAGGTGCAAACACTTTGTCACCGGGATAGTCATAGCGCCAGGCGTGCTGCTCAGCCAGTGCGCTGATATGAGCACGCCACGGCGCCGGGGCCAATTCGCCCTGCAATAAAGGCAATGAAACTTTCAAATCGGCGATCAGTGAAGCCGCGGCAGGTTTACGCTTACCAACTTCGGCCGGGTCAATATCCAGGTGGATCACTTTGGCCGCGGCGGCAAACTTAGCCAGATTACCAGTTACCCGATCGTCAAAGCGTGCACCGATACAAACCAGCAAATCACATTCTTGCACTGCCAGATTGGCAGCCTGACCACCGTGCATTCCCAACATACCCAGGTCGTAGGCATAATCAGGTTTTACACTGCCCAATGCTTTCAAGGTCGACACCGCAGGCATCTGTGTACGCTGCAAAAAGGCCATCAACTCAGCTTGTGCATCTGCACTGTGAACACCGCCCCCCACATAAGCAACCGGCTTTTTCGCCTGAGCTAACAACTCGTTAGCTTTGTCCAACTCAAAGCTCGACAGCGGAGTTGGCTGATGCGCTTCGGCCTGCCAGCCATGAACAGGGACCTGTGCCTGTTGGATGTCTTTAGGGATATCAACCAATACTGGGCCGGGGCGGCCCGACTGCGCAATGTGCATGGCCTGTTGCAACACCTCAGCCAGGTCTTCACCCCGCTCGACCATAAAGCTGTGCTTGGTACAAGACAACGACATGCCCAAGACATCGACTTCCTGAAAAGCATCTGAGCCAATCGCTGCGGTAGGCACTTGTCCGGTGATCGCAAGCAAGGGCACTGAGTCCATCATGGCATCAGCCAGCGCCGTTACCAGATTGGTTGCGCCCGGACCTGAGGTCGCAAAACACACACCCAGCTTGCCTGTACTTCTGGCGTAGCCAACCGCCGCGAAACCGGCGCCTTGCTCGTGACGCGTCAGGTAATGCTTCAGTGGCGCACCGTATAACGCATCGTAAATCGGCATGATGGCACCACCCGGATACCCGAATACTGAACTCACCCCTTGTTTTACTAACATGTCTATTACCAATTGTGCGCCTGTCATTGTTTTGCCCATTGCCCTTTGTCTTTGAATTTGGCCCTAAAACGAAAAAGCCCCCCGAACTTTTCAGTGCGGGGGGCTTTTTGCTAATACTTTTCGAACAGCACTAACCAGCCCCCGCGGTAATAATAATCACCACGTTGATAATCACGACTAGTAGAGAAACTGTTTTTAACATGTCACTGCTCTTCTGAAAAAACGAATACCTTGCACACGCGCTAAGCGCTCTGTTGTGCTCTTTTTCTATTAGTAACCCGTAGGCCCCCGACAAGTCAACCCTAAAAATTATGCTCATTTCCTTAAGCAAATCACGCAAAAACAAAATAAAATTCAAAATAACACCAAAAAAAAGGATAAAAAATACCAAAATCTAACTCCCTATCTGGAATAAACTAAAGTGAACGTTTTTTCCCACACGATTCATTCTTGCTCATCACAACATTAAATTTTTATGATTTACTCCGGGAATTGATTATGATGTGCCCAGTTTTGAACATTTGGAGGGAACCATGCCTCACTTTATTCGTCTGACACAGTTTATCTGTGCACTCTTTTTGTTGCTCCTCAGTCAGGGTGCTATCGCGCAGCCTGCACTATGGAGTGTAGAAAAAAACGGTATCACGTCT
Source organism: Pseudoalteromonas sp. McH1-42 (assembly GCF_022347845.1). Taxonomy (NCBI): domain Bacteria; kingdom Pseudomonadati; phylum Pseudomonadota; class Gammaproteobacteria; order Alteromonadales; family Pseudoalteromonadaceae; genus Pseudoalteromonas; species Pseudoalteromonas sp. McH1-42. The sequence continues at coordinate 176,406 of NZ_JAKRFU010000013.1, forward strand.
TATCTGTTTGGTACTGTGCACGTTGGAGATAGCGCAATGCACGGCCTGGATCCGCGTATAAAAGCCGCCATAAAAAGCAGCCAGACAGTGGTCGTCGAACTCAATACCGAAGCCATTAGCCCCCTGGAGCTACAACGCAAAACCTTGCCTTTTATGCAGCAAAAACCGGGGAGTACACTGAAAACCAGCCTGTCTCCGGTGACCTATAAACAAGTGAAAGATTACCTCTCTAAGCGCAAAATCGATATCGCGCTATTTGAAAGCTATCAGCCCTGGTCTGTTATGCTCACCATTCTGCAACTGGAATATCAACAAGCGGGATTCAGTGAAGATTATGGCATTGATAAGCAAATAATCGAGTATGCCACCCACATCAAAAAGCCCATTATGGAATTGGAAAGCCTGGAGCAACAACTGGGCTTATTCAGTACTTTGGGCGCTCAAAACGACGCCATGATAGCCGATACACTGAAGCAAGTTGAGGACTTTGAGCAATACTTCACCCAAATGATAACAGCCTGGAAACAAGGCAATTATCAGAAACTAAATACCTTTTATAAACTGAGTTTTGATGACTCCGAGTATGGTCAGCATGCCGAGCAAGTCATGCTCATTCAGCGTAATAACAACTGGGTAGCGACATTGACACCTAGGTTGGCCAAATCAGCGCATTTTATCGCCGTGGGTGCGCTACATTTACCCCAGCAGCATGGACTGCTTACTCAGCTAGCTGAACGAGGGTTCACCGTTCAACGGGTCAAGTGATGCACTTATAAAGCGACTTTTTTACGTCGCTTTTAAACCTTTGTGTTTTAGCCCGCGTCATACAGATATCAATACGACAGAATGGAAGAACAACAGGATGAGAAAAAAACTGATAACTGCGGCACTGTTGGTGCTAAGTGCCACCGCTCAGGCTAAAGAGTCACGCACATTAACACACTCTTTTGAACTGGCCGACAGCACAGAGCTCGAGATCCAGTTTCCGATTGGTAAATTAGAAACACACACGCATTCAGGCAAAACCATCGAGGTCACCATTGAACTCGAACCCGTCGAGCATGACATAGATAAAGTGACGGATGCACTGGAAGACTTGCAGCTGGCAAGCCACCGGGCAGGCAACGAGCTTAGCCTGCACCTCAACAGTAAATATGTAAAACAACACTGGACAGTAAAAGTCCCTGAGTCGATGGAGCTGGATGTCGAAGTGGATGTCGGCAATGTCAAACTACTCGGATTAAACAATGATGCCGATGTCGAAGTGGGAGTCGGCAATGTCACGATAGAAACAGACGCCAAAGACTTCCGACGTGTGCGATTCGATTCCGGAGTCGGCAAAACCAAGCTATCCGACTTGCCAGGTAACGCAGAAACGGAACGCAACATGGTCGGTGAAACCTTACGCTATCATGGCCAGGGTGAGCATAGCCTGGACATCGAAGTCGGTGTTGGCAACATTAAGTTGCGTCGCTAAGGGTCAGAATTTTGTGCAGGGCGCGCTCCAGCGCCCCTTTTTCAACAGGCTTAAACAAATAATCGGTCGCGCCAAGCTGCACGGCCGATTTAATGGCCTGCTCTGAGGTATTCGCAGTCAGTACCAAAATTGGCGTCGACAACATCAGCGTCTGACGGATCTCTTTAATGGCTTTAAAACCATCCATAATCGGCATATTCAGATCCATCAGGATCACATCAAAAGACTGGTGCGCCAGTACCTCTATGGCCTGTCCACCATGGCTCGCATGAATACTGGTTAGCTCCATGTTATCCAACATTTTTTCAATGATTTTGGCATTCAATTGATTGTCTTCCACCAACAACACTTTATGGCGGGCCAGTCCGCTTACCGGCTCCGGCTCCGGGAGTCGCTTCAGCGGCAAGCTCAGCGATGCTTTTGTGCCATGCGGTTCACAGGGTAAAAAAGTCAACTCACCAGACATAATCGCCAGCAACAAGTTACAACGCGCTAACCCCAGTTGCAGCCCCTGATAATGGTGCCCGTCCGGGCTAGTCCCCGATGCAGACGCTTTGATCTGCGCCACGTTAAATCCGGAGCCACTGTCTTCTACTTCACAGTAAAAACGCCAGTTCAACTCATCTTCTTCCGGATTGACTGGCTCCACGCGGGCGGACAGCCTCACCGTGCCCTGCTCGGTGAATTTAACAGCATTATCGAGTAGCTGACCAATGACCCAGCTCAGGCGTTCATGATCACAGGCAAATATTTTTTCGGTATGGCTACTAAAGTGATAGCTAAAATCCAGGCCTTTCTCTCTGGCCAACAGACGATAAGTAGCAACAGGCTGACCCAGGGTATCGGTCAGCCTGGCCGGGTGACAATTTAACTCTGGTTGCTGTTCGTCAGACAAGCGATTGTAGTCCTCCACAGACGCGATCAGCGCCTTCAGTTGCTGGGCCGCTTTATTCGCTTGGGCAAGGTAGCTGTCACGCTGTGATTCCTGATACAAATGCAGATACCCCAGCACGGCCTGCAAGGGTGTCCGCAATTCATGACTGGCACGGGCCAGAAACATGGCGCGACTTTGATTAGCATGTTCTGCTTTGAGACGCGTTTGCTGCAAGCGGTCTATCGCGCTGGTGATACTGCGTTCCATGGGGAAGAATATCCACTTAATCTCAGCGAGCAGCAAAGCCAACCCCAGTAACCACATTAGCAGCTGCAGGTTTCTCAGTTTCTCAAGCTTTTCATTGGTGAACTGCTCAAACAACAACACCGCATGATCTAAGTCCTGCAACAACAGTTGAGAGCGGGTATGGATCTCCTGGATCTGATCCAAATTAGGCTGATTGGCAACCCCGGACAACAACGCCACATATTGTCTTAGTTGCTTGTCCAAATCACCCGGCTGCGCAAAATACCATTGATAAAGCTCTGCATTCAGGTGCTTGTATTGCTCGCCATCGCGCAGGAGCAAAAAATCATGGTTCGCTTGCATAAGCTGCAGCGCATTGTTCAGTGCCTGACGATCTGCCGTCACATTGTGTTCGCGCATGATGATGACATACTCCAGATGCAATGCCGCCTTTTGCGACAACATGCGCTGCATACCTGCAACATTGATCACTCTGGCAACCTGCTTTTGCTGCTCCAGCAGATACAAGGTCAGGCCCGTCGTCATCGTCAACACCAGCAACATGATCACCAGCGCGACCAGGTACTTCAGGCGATAGCGTGTAACCAGATTGTCCAAATTATCCCTCCCAAAAACCAGCCAGATCATCCAGGCGCCAGACTCTTTCCCAGTTTAGATTAAATTTCAAACTTTTGCTGAGAGTGACTTGACACCCAGACGGCCAAAATGTTTCAATGCGCCCGTACCCTATTTTATCCAGACGGCCATGCATCTAAAAAGTGTGGACGTCTTAGGGCTGGAAGAGGTGCGTTATTCAGGTATTTGAGTGGAGGAGAGCAAACTCCCGTGAAACTCAAAGAGGGGAATTAACGCCGAGAAGCACTGCGCTTTGCTTGCGTACTGCTTCGGGCGACTGGGTTGAATCCCAGCGACTGTCACCAACACATTTGGTGGAGAGCTTCTGGTCTTAGAAACAATATGGCCAGCAGCCTATTCTTTTTAAGTCCATTGCTCTTCGAATTTTAAACGGTTCGGAGTAGGACACTTTCCTGACTACCGGACCAGCAAGAAGTTCGGTAGAGATGAAATCACACATTCAGTTATCTGATCAGTTATCTGACTACCCGTTATGGACGGCCCTTGTCACGCCTTTTGACGCGTGCGATCAGGTCGATTATCACAGTTTACAGCAACTCGTTGCTCAGCAAGTTGAGGCTAACAATGGTATTTTACTGCTTGGCAGTACCGGAGAAGGCCTGGCCCTGACTCTGCCCGAGCAGAAAAAAATCGTTGAGTTTGTCTGTGCACTTGCGCCTCAGGTACCTATTATGGTTGCCGTCGGCGGCATCAATCTGGCTGCTCAGCTGGAGTGGGTCGAGTTTTGTAATACCCAAAAGATCGACGCGCTGTTGCTCGGCTCCCCATTATACGCCAAACCCGGTGTTGTTGGTCAGACCCATTGGTTTGATACGCTGCTCAGTGCAGCAAACGTCCCCTGCATGATCTACAACGTACCAGGACGTAGCGCCGTTGCCATTGCACCTGAAGTGCTGACGAATCTGGCACATCATGACAACCTGTGGGCGCTCAAAGAAGCCAGTGGTGATATAGCCACGTTTGAAGCGTTTCGTCGCGCCTTACCCAGCCTAGCGATATACAGCGGTGATGATGCATTGCTGCCTTACTTTGCACAGGCAGGCGCAGCCGGATTGGTGTCTGTGGCATCGAATGCCTGGCCCAGCCAAACTGCCGAATTTGTCCGCCGTGCGCTCAGTGGCACCAGCCCTAACCTATTCACCACCTGGGCCGATGCCATCAGCAGCCTGTTTGCCGTTGCCAACCCTATCCCGGTAAAGACACTGATGCATTTACAGGGCACGCTGACGACGCCCCATCTGAGGCCACCGCTCACACATCTGGAATTAACCAATCATGCGGCACTGAATGCTGCGAACGAACAGATTTTATCCTGGAATTAAGAGGCTCCCTATGACCTGGTCAACACTATTAGATAATTTAGAAAATGGTTCACAACGTGCTGCAAACCAAGACGAACACGGCAACTGGCATGCTAATGTCGAAGTCAAAGAAGGTATTTTAGCGGCTTTCCGTGCGGGTCAAAATACCGAATACCCGGGTGGTTTTGTAGACAAAGACAATCTGGCTCCCCGTGGTTTTGCCGCCGAAGATGCCGTCCGTATGGTGCCCGGAGGCAGCAGCGTACGTCGTGGTGCTTATGTTGCTTCTGGCACTATCATTATGCCACCAGCCTATGTCAACATTGGCGCATACATTGATACCGGTACTATGGTCGACAGCCACGCACTGGTTGGGTCTTGCGCCCAGATTGGTAAAAATGTGCATTTAAGTGCTGCTGTTCAGATTGGCGGCGTATTAGAGCCAGTCGGTGCCAGCCCGGTCGTGGTTGAAGACGATGCGTTCATTGGTGCAGGCTGTGTGCTGGTTGAAGGCGTAGTCGTAAAACGCGGTGCAGTGCTGGCACCGGGTGTTCGCCTGTCTGCCAGCATTCCAGTGTATGACTGTGTGAATGAGCGTACCCTGGAAAAAGGGGAAGCCATTCCGCCTTTTGCCATTGTGATTCCGGGGTCGCGTCCAGCATCCAGTGACTGGGCCAAAGCACAGGGGCTGAGCATGTCCTGTGCACTAATTGTGAAATACCGTGACGAACAAAGTGATGCGTCGTTAGAACTCGAAGAGGTACTACGCTAATGACCACACTGAGTACGCCACTGCGTGAGCAACTGACTGCACTGTGCCCTGATCTGGACATCCCATTTTTCGTCTACGACCTGGATGCACTGAGCGCACATGTTAATCACCTGACCACCCAAAACGTGGTCAAGCTCTGGTATGCCGTTAAAGCCAATCCGTTATCCAGTGTCCTCAAAACACTGGACACAGCCGGCTTCAACTTTGACGTTGCCAGCCGGGGAGAGCTCACACAGGTATTGGCCCAGGACATTGCGGCCGAACGCGTACTCAACACCGGGCCGGCCAAGTCCCCGGCCCAGATCCAGCATTTTCTCGATGCTGGTGTCACCACCTTTGTTGCTGAAAGCCTGAATCAAGTGCGCTGGCTGAACGACGCAGCACAGCAGCATCAGCTGACGCTAACTGTGCTACTTCGCGTGCAGCTGCGCTGGCCGGCAGGAGACAAAAATCCACTTGGCGGCGACAGCCTGACCCCATTTGGGCTCGGCTGTGACCAATGGCAGCAACTGACTTTACGTGACTACCCTGCACTGGATTTTGCAGGTCTGCATATTTTTCAATGGGGTAACATGCTCGACGCCACCAAGCTGGCCAGCCTGTGGCAACAAATGGTGCCCCCACTGACTGAGCTGAGCCAGCAGCTGGGTATGACCCTGAGGATCTTAGATCTGGGTGGCGGATTAGGGGTGCCTTACGAGTCAGGCCAGCAGGCACTCGATTGGGATCAAGTCATCGCTAGTCTGGCCAAAATTAAAGCCGAAGCGGGCGTGCAGGAATTATGGATGGAGCTGGGTCGCTACGCCGTGGCGCAGTGTGGCTACTACCTTAACCCGGTGGTGGAACAAAAATGCAATTACGACGAACATCAGCTCATCCTTGCAGGTGGCATCAACCACCTGTTGCGACCGGCCGTGACCAGCCAGGCCTTTCCAGCGCAGGCACTACGTGCATCTGATACTGCTCAGCGCCAGTATCATTTGCATGGCCCATTATGTACAGCCCTGGATCACCTTGGTACACAAAACTTGCCTGACGATCTCGGCTATGGCGACTGGCTGGTGTTTGACCAGTGTGGTGCTTATGGCTTCACAGAAAGCATGCCGTACTTTCTGTGTCATGAGCTGCCCGCAGAGTACGTTTTCACTCAGGGCCAATTGTCCTGTATTCGTCACAGCGAAACCGCCGACTATTATCTGAGGTAACTATGAACACTATCACACAGCAACATATTCAGGTTGGTGAAATCGCCAATGGCCTGCCTTTGACTATCCCGGTCTACCGTTTGCAAGGTAATGGCACAGGCCCGAGCGTCTACATTCAGGCCAATATGCACGGCGCGGAGGTACAAGGCAATGCAGTGATTTATGCACTGCTTGAACAATTAAAGCACCTCACTCTGGCGGGTGACATCACTCTGGTGCCCTATGCCAACCCGATCGGCTGTAATCAAAAATCGGGGGAGTTTACGCTGGGACGATTTGATCCCATTACCGGCATGAACTGGAATCGCATGTACCATGACCACAGTGATCAGGTACAGCGCTGCCTTGCTGAGCACGGTGAAGCTTCCGATGCGGCACTTATCGCTACCTTCCGCGAACAACTGTGTCAGGCAACCGATGCGTTGCTTGATGCGCCGGCACATACACTAACAACTGGCAAGCGCATTGCACTCACACTGCAGAAGCTGGCGCATCAGGCTGATATTGTACTGGACCTGCATACTGGCCCTATCTCGGCGAAGCACTTATATTGCCCAGAATACGCCACAGACAGCGCGCGCTATTTTGACATTCCTCATGTGCTGCTGATCCCCAATGAATTTGACGGTGCGATGGATGAAGCCAGTTTCTGCCCTTGGTGGCAACTCAGCACAGCCTTAAAGGCACAAGGCCGAGACTTAGCCGTGCCCGTTGAAGCCTTCACTGTCGAATTAGGTTCACAGGAAAAAATTGATCTGGATGAAGCCGTGCATGATGCCAACAGCATCCTCAGCTACCTGACACACAAAGAAGTGATAACAGATGGCAACCATCAACCAAAGAACATCAAACGCTACGCCTGTGCACTGAAAGATTACCTGACCTTCTATGCGCCCATGGGTGGCATGGTGGAGTATAAAGCACAGCTCGGTGAACACATCAAAGCAGGGGAATGCATTGCGCGAATTTTGCGCATGGAGCAGTATTTATCGGAAACGCCTCTGCATAGCCTCACCTTGACACAGGATGCCATTGCGATCTTGCATTTTGCCTCAGCCAGTGTCAACCAGGGTACTGAATTATATAAATTTTTCACAAATTACTATGAACTATAGTGGATTCATACGAATTGGTCGGGGTCCAGATTAGATGACGACAGAATGAAGTAACGAATGCGTGAGAGTAGGTGAGCAAATCCTCACTTGCTAAGGTGGGGCGGCAACCTAAGTTGCCGCCGGCCTTTTTATCCCAATTTGCTTAATTAACCGTCCCATTTTGAGGCGAGAAAATATAGTCAATAACGCCGCTCCCGCGCCCTGCTATCGCTGAGGCACCTTCGTCCATATAGGTGAGGCAAAAATTTGCGAACTTATACCTTAGGTAAAGATTCTAAATGAGAAATTTTTAACACAGATAGCGCCTATTTGCTCCGTCAAATTGAAGACGTATTAAATGAAATTGGTATTAATCTGGCATGCAGATCTCAAAGCGTCCAGAATAACAATCTCGACCAGTCGGACACCCAAGGAACACCGCGGTATCACAACCTAGTGATTCACAAGCCGGATGGCCCGATGCACCACCAGCTACATGCGGTGTCTGAGCCAGGCCCAGTTGTTGGTTATTGCTCAGTTGCTTAATACTTTTTTTGTTCAATGATATTTTCATTTCAATCTCCTTTTATGCAGTGTGCCTAATTAACCTAACGCCAAGTTGAACAAAAATCAACCAACCACTCCTTGACTAAATATATTGCTGACAATTTTGCCCTTCTTAGTTTTTTCTTTGCCATGATACTATGATGATAATTTGCTTTTGACTAAGGACTGCACTGCCTATGAAACTCAGGATACTCGCTTTTTTATCTTTACTAACCCCTTCTGCCCTGCTCGCCAATGAACAAAACGCGAAGGACGATCTGGAGTTGATAAAACAATGTGTGCTGAATGAGATCATTGCGGGTGATCAACAACAAACGATTGAGCAGCTCAAACTCTACTGTCAGAAGCTGCAAGAGACACGCCTCAGCAAACTGGATCGCCGCATGGCACGAGAAATGGTCACAGAAAACAACCGCAATGTGCTGACACCGCACAATCGCAACTACATTCTGCCCGTGACTTATGTAAAAAACCCCAACTCTCGCCCATTTGATGGCTTAAAGGCCATTCAGGAAGAAGAAGGGGAGCCACTCGACCACATGGAAGTCAAATATCAAATATCGATGAAAGTGCCCCTTTATCGCCATTTTAAAGACAAAGATCAGGCGGTGTATGTCGGGGTCACATTGCAGTCCTATTGGCAGCTATACAACAAAGATATCTCCTCGCCATTCCGTGAAACCAATTACGAACCGGAGATCTTCTGGATCAACTTCCTGGATGATGACAATGTTTTGTGGGGCGATGAAATGGCCATCATTTTAGGCGCATCACACCAGTCGAATGGCCGCAGCCAGCCTAACTCTCGCTCCTGGAACCGCCTCTATGCAAACTTTATCTGGGAGTACGAAAGCTTCGTGTTTAGTTTTAAACCCTGGTACCGCCTACCTGAGGACGACAAGCCCGAGCCATTGGCTGCAAAAGGAGATGATAACCCGGATATTCACAAGTACATGGGCTATTTTGAGCTCAGTGGTGCTTATCGTCACGGCGACCATGAGTTTGGTTTTATGACCCGTAACAACTTCAACAGTGACAACCATGGTGCAGTGCAACTCGACTGGTCGTTTCCTTTGCTTGGCTCCTCACGAGTGCGAGGCTATGTGCAGTATTTTAATGGCTATGGCGAGAGCTTGATTGACTACAACGCACACATTCAGCGGCTGGGTTTGGGTATTGCGGTAACCGATCTGCTCTAAGCACAACCAAGATGGCCTGCATAGGCAGGCCATCCGCGCATTATTTGATGACCACGAACAGGCCTTCAAACTTCGCAACTAACACGTCACCGTCGTAGATGTTCACCGGCACACGATACTTAGCTTTACCCTCTTCGTTGAGCGCATTCAGTTCACCACTGCAATCAGCCAATGTGACTGTGGCACTGGGAGCCGTGGTTAAAGGTTTAAGGTACTGAATATTAGCATCTGCCAACACAATATTGCCTTCCAGAGCCAGCTCTTTGAGCGCCAGATACGTCGCGCCCCACCCGGTTAAAGTGGCCATGCTGTAAACCGATCCGGCAAACATCGAATTATGTAGGTTCAGATTCGCTTTCAGATCTGCGCGGGTTGAAAACTGCCAGTCGGTGTAACTTTCAACCTTGATCCCCATCGCATCACTGATAGGGATCGACTCTCGCCAGGTATCCTGTAACACCTGGGTCCACTGTGGATGGCGGAACCAGCCAGGCTCTGAGGGCCGTTGCTTAACCATTTTCCAATGTTGTACATCGCCATAAGACAGATGGGCTTTTTCAATCATCTGATAACCGTGACGCTCATAAAAGGCTAAAGCACGTTCACGGGCAAACAGCACCAGCTCTTCCGCCTTCTGCGTCCAGGCAATTTTCTCCAGCTCATGCAGTAATCGACTACCAAGATGATGACCACGGTGCGCTTCATCAACGGCCATATAACGGACCTGCGCTTGTTGCTGATTGTTAAAATGCAGGCGTGCCACACCCAGCACCTGACCTTCGTTATTTTTGATATAACGATGCTCCGCTTCCTGCTCCAGATCATCCTGCTCGCTGCCTCTGGGCTGATCCCAGGGTGCCCGCAAAACCTGCCATCGTAGTTGATAATACGCTTGCCAATCTTCACTGCTCTGTGGCGCTGTTATTTGAAACATGGTGACTCCTGTGCTTTTCCTGTCGCTGCGGGATGATGTGCCCGGCTCGTGCAAACTGGTCCCCCATTTTAGCGGGGAACTTTTGTCTAATTTATGGACCTTACCTTACAAGAAAAGTGTGCAACTGGGAATGATCGGCCAGATTTGGTCAATTTGTCATGTAAATTCAACGAAACGCGGTGGCAGAACTGTGAAGCCAAGCTATGCTGATGTAACTATGCAAGATTTTATAACTGAACCCGGCACCATCAGTAACGAGTTTGTGCACCAGAGTCATCAACTCGGGCACCTGCTGTATTGGCATAAGCATGGCAAAGTCAGCATACAGGTACGCCAGGAAAAAACCTTACGCTGGTTACTGATAAACGACACACTGCAATCCGTGATTGAGCTCAATCATCCGGAGCGGCTGCTTTTTCCGCATTTGCAGATATTAGCAGCGCTGTGGCAAAAATGCCCTGCCCCGGGCAAGGTGCTAGAATTAGGGCTGGGTGCAGGTGCTATCCGAGATTATCTGCACATCAGCTATCCGGATTGTCAGATTACCTCTATCGACAATAACCCTGACATTATTCATTGTTATAAGCGCTATTTTGGTGGCGATCCCATCTCAAATGTCAGTTGCAGCGATGCCTATCAGGCACTGGAGAACAACGGCCATTATGACTGGATCATCCTGGATTTGTTCAGTCAGCTTGACGCCCCCCGGTTTTTGTACGAACACAAGTTTTACACACAAATTCGTGCCACTCTCAACGAGGGGGGACGCTTGTATATCAATTTTCTTGCAGAGCACGATTCACAGCTAAAACAGCTCGAACATCTTCTTATTACTAACTTTGGTAAAAAACCCTTCGTACACAAAGTACCGGACTACGCCAATCACATTATTTCTCTGACGCGCTAAGCGCAGACCTGTTTACACCGATAAATTAAAAGTCACAGGACCATCATTGCAAAGACTGACCTGCATATCTGCGGCAAAGCGGCCGGTCGCAACACGCAACCCAGATGCCTTTGCCTGAGCCACAAAATATTCGTAAAGCGCCTCAGCCTGGGTCGGCGTCGCTGCAGAGGAAAAGCTCGGGCGCATGCCTTTTTTGGTATCCGCTGCCAACGTAAATTGAGATACCACCAGCAACTCTCCTTCTATGTCTCTCAGACTCAGATTCATTTTGCCCTGTGCATCGGTAAAAATACGGTAGTTACTGATTTTATGTAGCAAGCTGTCTGCGCTTTTTTGATCGTCGGCCTTTTCCACGCCGAGTAATACCAAGATCCCCTGGCCAATTTGACCAACACACTCACCTTCGACCACCACACTGGCCTGACTGACTCTTTGAATTAATCCCTGCACTGTTACCTCAATGGTTTGCGGATAGTTGATAAAGCCCCTAATGTGCCAGCTTGCACAGCAGCAGATCAGCGGCGCGACGTATGGCTTCGGAATATACTGCATTTGTGGCGCAGTGCCCAACTTCTTCGAGGATCAATAACCGTGCATTCAGTTGTTCCGCGAGTGCCTGCGCCATCGCAAAACGACAGACATAGTCGTGACGACTATGGATCATCCAGACAGGCAGACGCTTGAGTTTGTCAGCATACGCAAAGATTTGCTGCTCCTCGATAAAGCAGCGTGAGTGGAAGTAATGCACCATGATCCGGGCCTGCTGGACAACCGCCTGTTCATGGTCCAGCTGATAACGCAATGCCTGACTGCCAATGCTCAACTGACGGTCCCAGTCATGCCATTGTTGCGCAGCGCGCCGCACGGCGACTTCATCATTACAGTGCAACAACTGGCTATAGCGCGCCAGCACCGCCTTATAGTCCCCTTCCCCTTGGCTAAAAATTTGATAACGCTCCGGGTAAAACTGCGCGCCCACACCGCTCACACCATACAGCCACTGTAAATCGCTCTGACACCCCAAAAAGGTCGCCCAGAGGACCAAGCCCTGCACGCGCTCCGGGAAGCGCTGTGCGAACAACAGCGCTAATGTGGCACCCCAGGAGCCACCCGCCAGCACACACTGACCGATCCCTAAATAAGTCAACAAACAATCTATGTCCTGCAGTAAATGCTCTGTGGTGTTGTGGGTCAGTTGCTGGGGCGAGGACTGGCCACATCCGCGCTGGCTAAATAAGATGATCCGATAGCGTTGCGGGTTAAAATAACTGGCCGAGCTACGGCACAAGCCGCTGCCCGGGCCACCATGGCAGATCACCACAGGCAACCCGCTCTCCAGCCCAAACTCTTCAACATGTAGCTGGTGCCCATCGGACACCGCCAGGTGAAAACTACGTCGCGGAGACTCCAGCCGATATAATTGAGTCATTGCACACCTCTTTATTCTGGTGTGTCTTGTTCCTCACATTCCTTTTCGGACAAACAGGCAGTAAATTCAGCCCCTAACAGCACCACCATCCAGGACAAGTACACCCAAACAAACAGGATGGGCACTGTCGCCAGGGCACCGTAGATCACCTCATACGAGGGGAAATGGCTGATATACAGGGCAAAGCCTTTTTTAGTCAGTTCAAACAATAAAGCCGCAAAAAATGCCCCGGGTATCGCTGCCTGATAAGACACGCGTGTATTTGGTACTAAAGTATAGAGCATAAAAAAGCCTGCCATGGAAATAACATAGGGCAAAAGCTTCAATAAAAAGCCACTAAAGCCCGGGATCCCCTGATCGGCAAACGACACCAAAGACACAATATAAGAGGTCACCCCTATGCTGGCTCCCAATAATACCGGCCCCAATGTCAGTACCATCCAGTATATCGCGAAGGAAATCATCATCGGTCGGGACTTTTCCACTCGCCAGATACGATTGAGTGCTGCGTCCACGTTGCGGATCAGTAACAGGGCAACGGCCGTCAAAAAGCCAATCCCCACCGCAGTCATCTGATTGGCATTGCCGGTAAAGGCACTGATATGGGCTTTAATGGTATCAGTCGAAGTCGGAACAAAATTCGTAAAAATGAAATGCTCTATGGCGTCGCGTGTATCCTGAAAGCCCGGGAACGCCGTAAATATCGCCACCCCCACCGCCACCAGGGGGATCAAAGACAGCAAGGTGACATAAGCCAGATAGCCAGCATTGATCATGAGCTGATCTTGCTGGCAGCGCTGATAAAAGCGCAGCCACCAGAGCGGCTGAGCGTTTAAAAACAGTTTGCTCTGCTGCCTCAAATGCAACAGGCGCTGTAACCATAATTCATTCATCATTACACAGGTTTACAGAGTGAGTTTTGCACATCTTACCAATCCCAGTCATAATTCATAGAGTCTCAATTAAGTATAAGCCGTTCTGTTTCAACCGCATTAGGAAAGCCGATGAACAATTCTGTGATAAAAAAGAGCCTCGTCATCTTCACCCTGTGTTTGCTCAGTGCCTGTCAAAGCGCCTACTATGCCGCCTGGGAAAAAGTGGGTGTGCACAAACGTGAAATCTTAGTCGATCGGGTGGAAAATACCAAAGCAGCACAACAAGCCACGCAGCAGGAGTTCCAGTCTGCACTGGAGCGCCTGACGACCCTAATCAACTTTGACGGTGGCGAGTTACAAAGCGTCTATGAACAACTCAATGATGACTATCTCGCCAGTGAAGCCGCAGCGCAAGATGTCCGTACCAACATAGACAAAGTCGAGGATGTTGCCGAGGCCTTGTTTGCGGAATGGCAGGACGAGCTGACCCAGTATTCAAGTGCCAAACTGAAACGTCAGAGTGAACAAAAGCTCCGTCAGACCCAACGTCAATTTGATAAGCTACTGAGATCAATGCGTGCCAGTGAAGCAAAAATGCAGCCCGTACTGGATTCTCTAAAAGACAATGTGTTGTACTTAAAGCACAACCTCAATGCGCAGGCGATTGCTGCCATCAAAGGCGAGTTTAGTGGGTTAAAACGAGATATTCAGTCACTGATCACCGATATGAATCGCTCTATTGAGGATTCAAATGCCTTTATTGCCAGCATGAACAATGCCAACCAGCTATAAACGAAACGCCATGTTTTGCAACGGTTAACGCTGTCAGTTAACCGTTGCTACCGAGCTACTCGGCATAGATCACCTGCAAATCACAGTTAAAGATGGGGATGGCGGCATAACTGCGATGGCCCATTACCTGGTACGTGAGGGCAAGTTTCTCACCAAACATGGTTTTTACGGTATGCGAGGTCATCTGATAGGCCTGCTGCATCGCGCCACGGCCATCATTCCAAATCAGCGTTAAATAGGGGGCATTGTATTGCCACTTACCTTGCGTCACAGTCCCGGCGAGGATCCAGTCTCCGCTCGTTTTCAGCTCAATCTGAAAGGCGTCCATCTCGCAGTCGTGGGAATGGACCACGTCAGGTAAGTTCACCGACGTCATTTCCCCCGGAAAGTACAGACCGTAATTGCCCTCGCTGAACCGATGAAATTCGCCGTTAAAATCCTGCACATCGAGCCCTGTGTACCCTAACGCATGTACCACCTCAGACAATTGTGAGATCAGAACCGCATTTTGGTCCGCCGGAAAACGATTCAGGCGGACAGTATCACCATCACTGTTGTATTCTGGAGGCACCGGCAGATCATTCAGGACATAATGTATATTGGCCTGCTCTAACTGGCTGACCAATCTCTGCTGCTGTGTGTCGTCCAAAGATGCGTGGAATACGTGTACCACAGGCACAGTGCTGCAGGCGCTCAATAACACACACCCAGCCACAGACCATACTTTCATGAAATGTCCTTGTTCTTATTATTATGGTCTGAGTAAACCACAGCAGCGTGACATCTGTCCATTGTGTCGTCGCCACACTCGGTATCAGTGGCTACGCGTCAGCCAGTTTTGTACCGCCGATTTGGGATAGACAATTTCTTTAAATAAGCGATGACGCTCAAATGTCAGGTCACTTTCCTGACTGGGTAAGCCGGCCTGTACCTGGCTGTGGTGTTCATTGAATCGTGAGATCAGTGTCAATTTGTCTCGGCCCTGATTGAGCTGAGTATTGAGATAGCCACGCACATCATCTGCTGTCATTAATCCGGATGCCTCTAAGTTCATCAGATCTTTTTTTAATGCAGAACGGATCCCCATGGTGTGTCTCCTGTTGTCATAATTTACAAAAGCCGCAGCGAATGACTGCTAAAAGCGACGGCTCAAAACCGCCCGACTCCGATCGGCGTGCAAGATACACACCAAATGCTGCAATTACATTAAAGACACGGTGATCAGCGAAAAAGTTTCGTGGTTCACCGCAGCGTCGCGCTATACTGTCGCAAAACATCCAGTGAGGTTGTGATATGAATCAAGAATATATCGAAATAGAGCTTGAAGAAGAGCCAATTGAACTTTGTAACCTGTTAAAAGTATTAGACTTTGCAGAAAGTGGCGGACAAGCTAAGCAGCTGATTGCGGCTGGATTTGTAGGCGTCAACGGTGAACTTTGTACGGTTAAACGCAAGAAACTGTACGCCGGAGACACCCTCTATTTTAACGAAGAAACCTTTATGCTGACCCTGGCAGAGGGCGCCGTGCCCGCCGAGCGCAGCCAGCCCAAACCACCCGCTGCGCACCAAAGCAGTGCACCATCAGCCTCTGACAAAAGCAAAAAGCCAAGTCAATCTGGCAAAAAGAAACGCAATAAGCAAAAAAACAACGTCGACAGCGTGACGGGCCGCAAGCCCATTTCATTCGGATAACCGGGGGCATACGGCATGAGTATCTGGTACCGCCCAATTACGTTAGCACAGTGTCAGGCGCTGGATGAAGGACTTCATCAAAAAGGCACGCTTATGCAAACGCTCGGGATCGCCATCAGTGAAATTGGCGATGATTATCTGGTGGCCACCATGCCGGCGACCCCTGCACACCACAACCCGCTGGGTATGGTACACGGTGGGGCCAACGTCGCACTGGCCGAGACCGTTGCCAGTTATGCAGCCAACTTTGTGGTCGACTTCGAGCGCTTTTATTGTGTCGGACAGGAAATCAATGCGAATCACCTTAAAGCATCGCGCAATGGCATCCTCACCGCAACGGCACGGCCTTTACATTTGGGCCGCCGCACCTCCGTCTGGGAAGTGAAAATCGTCAATGCCCGTGGCGAACTTTGTTGCGTCGCTCGTATGACCGCCGCGGTCGTTGAACGGCGATAACAATAACGTCTGTTTGATGTAGCGCAACGCTTTTTATTGTTTAAAACCGCACAATAAACTTAGCCCAAACCCGGAGGCTAAGTTCATGACCACACAAAAACGTCTGATTGTTATTCTGCACTGTGTCATTGTATGTGGACTGTTGCTCATTTTTACAGGCCACACACTGCTGAGCGCTCAATGGCTGGCTGAGCAGGGACCCACAGGTTACGTATTAGGCGCGGCCTGTATTGCCATTGGCCTGATCTGCTCATTACCAACCAAGATTTACCTGACAATTTTGCTGATGCGCAGAGAAAAGCCAGACTGATCCAGGTTGCATGGTATCTTCCAGCCACACCCAGGCTTTTGCCTATGCGCAGGCATTTCGTTACACTTTTACCTTTCAGTCGCTCACTCACACAGTATCATGGACCATGTAGAAACAGTCATCATTGGCGCAGGCGTTATTGGCCTGGCCATTGCCGCACGCCTCAGTCGGACCCGCTCCGTCCTGGTCATCGACCAAATGGGACAATTTGGCGAACACACCAGTAGCCGTAACAGCGAAGTGATCCACGCCGGGCTCTATTACGACGAACACAGCCTCAAAGCACGCTTGTGTGTCCGCGGTAAAGCCTTGTTATACGCCCATTGCGCGCGTTTCCATGTGCCAGTAAAACAACTTGGTAAAATCCTGTTTGCCCGCACAGAGACAGAACACGATAAACTGGCTGCCATCGAGGCGCAGGCAAAGCGCAATGGGGTATACGATCTGACGCCGCTCAGTCAGACCCAGGTTGGGGATATAGCACCCGGATTATCTGCCAGCACCGCGCTGTTTTCTCCGTCCACAGGCATTATCGACAGTCATCAGTTTATGCTGTCACTGGTTCACCAACTAGAGCAAGCGGGTGGCAACCTGGTCTGTCACACACGCTTTGAGTCTGCCGAACACACAGCCAGTGGGTTTCACGTTACGCTGGATTGTGACGGGGAAGCCTTTGCGCTTAGCTGCGATACGCTGATCAACGCTGGAGGCCTGTTTGCACAGGATAATGCTAAACGCATCCATGGTCTGGGTGAGCACCACATTCCACAAAGCCACCTGTGTCGCGGTCAGTATTTCTCCTATCAGGGCCATCACCCATTCAGTAATCTCATCTACCCGATGCCTGAACAACATGGTTTAGGGATCCACGCAACGTTAGACATGGCCGGCCAGCTGCGATTTGGACCCGACACGCACTTTATTGATCACCTCGATTACCAGCTTGATCCTGATGCCAAGGCCCGCTTTGTTGAGGCCATACAAAGCTACTGGCCCGCATTGGACCCTGAGCGACTAAAGCCGGACTATGCCGGGATCAGGCCTAAGCTATCTCGGGACAAAGGACAGGATTTTGTGATTGAGGGACATCAGCACCATCAGATCAATGGACTCATCAATCTGTTTGGTATCGAATCACCCGGACTGACCGCCAGCCTGGCGATCGCCGAGTATGTCGAAGCGCAGCTCTGAGGCTATAGTTCCTCCAGCTTTTTACTGCGCTCCTGCATCAATTTTTCGATGTTCTGCGCGTCCTGCACCAACTTTTTGATGTCGGCCGGGCTCATGTTCGCTGGCAGATCTTTGGGAATGCGGCCGGCATCTTGCTGCACCTTAAGCTGTTTAAGAATGTCGGTGTTTTCAGCTGCCATAATGGTTATTTTGCTGGGGTCTAAAGTCATTTCTTCACTTTGTCCACGGGCATTCGGTCGATCTGAATAGTGCCAGTTGCCTTGTGCGTCCTGCCATTTATAGATTTTGCCAGGCTGCTTCTGTGGTGCCTGCGCATCTGAGCTGCTCACCATATCTACGGCTTTGTCTAATTGTTGCTTTGACTCATCGAGCATGTGCTGAGCCTGGGTTTGTGCTTTGCCCAGAATATCATCCAGGCTCAACCAGGTACGTCCATCAGGACGCTTGAGGACAAACAGTGACGCCACGCCGACCAGCATCACCATAATTAACAGATAACTTGCGTACTTCATTGCGGCACTCCTTTTATATCGAGGCCATACTTTAACAGTATAGAGTGATATTCGGTAGAGTGACGAAAACGCACAAAGAAATCACGAAATTGTGCACAGCCACGTAGCCCCTGTTTGGAGTGATTAAATTGCAATTGCAAAGGCGCGGTATCCACCACTTTATGTATCTTGAGCGCGCTGATAAATTTTGGATTACTCAATTGCAACCAGCGAATAGCAGGTAAGCTCATCAAAGCAAAGCGACGATCTTCTTTCACTGGCGACGCCAGCGCAGCCAGCATCTCTCGCTCTGAATAAAATAACTTTTGTTGCAACAGTCCCCGTGTCAGAGCCTGCTCAACGGTCGGGTAGGTGTAACCAAACCGGCCAAGCATAATGAACCCCTGATAACCCTGCTCGGGCACAGTGGCCCCCTGATGTGTGACTAATACATCCTCTACCCAATATAGGCCCTGACTCCAACACATGGGCGTATTCCCCCGGTACCAGGATTCAGACTCCATCCGTACTTGAATTTGATCATGACTGATCAGCTTTTTCGACCGCTCTTCCGGGATATACGCTACCTGAACCGGCTGCCCATCTGGAGTAAAGTGTGCCAGCAGCTCAGGTAACACACCTGGACGGGCTGGGTCACCGGTGACAAACGGTGGAAACGCGTTATAGGGCAAAGCGACACGCAATACCGGCAAGTCAGCCCCATTCAGTGACTGAGCACTGACGCTTCCCGAAGCCAGCCACCACAACAGACCAACCAGACAGTATATTGGGCGCATCTCATTTACCTGCTCATTTCCTTCATGAATCACAGTGTAGCTTTTGTGATTCAATAGTGACAAAAAAGCGGACTGAGCTAAGTGGCAAAGTCCGCTGTTTGTCTATGCTATCTGGCAATGCGTTATCAAATGCCGTCGCCATCAATGTGCAAGCCACACTCCCGATTCAGACCAAAGAAACGCGTATCTTCTTCACTCATACCCGGCTCAAGTTTACGGGTGGTATGGACATCGCCCATAGACACATAGCCCTCATCCCATAAAGGGTGGTAAGACAAACCGTGTTTAGTTAGGTACTGATACACATCACGGTTGTGCCAGTCGATGATAGGGTACACTTTCACCGTGCCACGGCTGATCTCTAAGATCTGCTTGTCCGCGCGGGTTGAAGATTGCTGTCGACGTAAACCACTAAACCAGGTCCCGGCCTGTAACTCATTCAGAGCACGAGTCATCGGTTCTACCTTGTTCAGCGTGTTATAGCGCTTAATGCCGTCTTCACCCTGCTCCCACAGCTTGCCATATTTGGCTTCCTGCCAGGCCGGCCCCTGCGCTGCGCGGTACACTTTCAGATTCAACTGCAGTTGTTCCGTCAGTTCATCAATAAAGCGATACGTTTCCGGGAACAAATAGCCGGTATCGGTCAGAACCACCGGAATATCCGGACGCTGACGGGTTACTAAGTGCAGCATCACCGCTGCCTGGATCCCAAAGCTGGACGATAAAATCGGGTTATCTGGCAAGTTTTCCAGTGCCCAGATCACGCGTTCTTCAACACTTTTTTGTGCCAGCATGCCATTGGCATCATTCAATAAAGCCTGTTGTGAAGCCTTATCCAACGTCAGGATTTGTTTAAAGTCACTCATTACTCATTCCCAGTATTCCTCCACCGCTAAAAGCCGTGGTCAGGGGCGCTGAGCGCCCACTTCATTATGCATGGAAGTCGGTTTTAGATACCTTCACTTCCGCCACAATTTCCTTACGGATCACAAAGTCACCAAAACACTCATCCGGCTGACGCTCTTTGGCCCATTGACCAATCAGCTCATCCAGCGCCGGCAGGTATACGTCTTCACCGACGTTTTCTAAATACAATTTCGGGATCCGTGTACCGGCACGGTTACCACCCAGATACACGTTGTACTTACCCGGTCCTTTACCCACAAAGCCAATTTCTGCCAGCATGGCGCGGCCACAGCCGTTTGGACAACCGACAACACGTAAAATGATGTCATCATCAGCAATTTCATGCTTCGCCAGGATCGCTTCGGTTTTTTCAATCAGGTCAGGCAGGTAACGCTCTGCTTCCGCCATCGCTAGCGGACAAGTCGGCAATGAGACACAGGCCATTGAGTTCTTGCGCTGCTCCGTATGCGCCTCATCGATCAGGCCATGTTCGCGTGCCAGTTGTTCAATTTCCGCTTTTTGCTCTGCCGGTACACCTGCAATGATCAAGTTTTGGTTTGCTGTCATGCGGAAATCCCCCTGGTGGATCTCGGCAATCTTGCGACAACCAGTCTTCAGAGGCTTATCTGGATAGTCCAGGATCCGGCCGCTTTGAATAAAGACCGTCAGGTGGTGCTTACCATCAATGCCTTCTACCCAGCCAATGCGGTCGCCACGGTGGGTGAATTCATACGGACGACTCGGTGCAAAGGTCACACCGGCACGTTTTTCTACTTCCGCTTTAAACGTATCTGTACCAAAGGTATCCAGCGTATATTTGGTTTTCGCATTCTTGCGATTCGCACGGTTACCCCAGTCACGCTGTACACCAACCACGTGTTCGGCTACCGCCAGGGTGTCGTCCAGGCTGATAAAGCCAAAGTCATCCGCCTTACGTGGATAGGTATTTACGTCACCATGGGTCATGGCCAATCCGCCGCCCACCAGGACGTTGAAGCCGACCAGCTTACCGTCTTCGGCAATGGCCACAAAGTTCAGGTCGTTGGCGTGCACATCCACTTCGTTATTCGGTGGAATAGTCACTGTGGTTTTGAACTTACGCGGTAAGTAAGTGCTACCTAGTACCGGCTCTTCTTCGGTGGTTTCCTGCTTTTCACCGTTGAGCCAGATCTCGGCGTAGGCACGGGTCTTTGGCAGCAAATGCTCAGAAATACGTGCCGCCCATTCATAGGCTTCCTGGTGCAGTTCAGACTCAACCGGGTTGGTGGTACACAGTACGTTACGGTTTACGTCACCCGCAGTGGCGATGGAGTCGATGCCCACATCGTTCAGCGTCAGGTGCATTTCTTTAATGTGTGGCTTAAGTACACCGTGGAACTGGAAGGTCTGACGCGTGGTCAGACGAATGCTGCCATACTCGGTTTTTTCTTCCGCAAATTTGTCTATCGCCAGCCACTGATGCGGCTTGATGATCCCGCCCGGCATCCGCGCACGCAGCATCACGTTGTGCATTGGCTCAAGCTTCTGTTTGATACGTTCAGCACGGATATCGCGGTCATCCTGCTGATACATGCCGTGGAAACGGATCAACTGGAAGTTGTCGGCAGTAAATCCACCAGTCAGCTGATCGCCCAGATCGGTTTTAATGGTGCCGCGCAGCAGGTTGCTCTGAGTTTTCAAACGCTCGTTATCAGACAGTTTGGCGTTTGGGTCGAGCTTACTGTTGGGTTTGTAATCGCTATTGCTCATCTTTATTCCTAAATTCTTACACTGTGACGGTGTGTACAGACTAATCCCGCAGGATTAGTACACGTCTTTTTGATAGCGACCCGCGCTGCGTAGCTCTTTGAGATACTCTTCAGCTTCCTCGTCGCTCTTACCTGCATACTGCTTAACGATGTCCACTAATGCCTGATGAACGTCCTTGGCCATACGGCTGGCGTCTCCACATACATAAAAATGCGCACCATTTTGCAACCATGTGTATACGTCCTGACCCTTCTCACGTAAACGGTCCTGAACGTAGATTTTGTCCGCCTGATCACGACTAAAGGCCAGATCAATGCGATTTAGCACGCCCGATTTCACGTACTTTTGTAATTCAACCTGATACAGGAAGTCCTGGGTAAAGTGCGGGTTACCGAAGAACAACCAGTTATCACCCTCTGCATCACGCGCTTCACGCTCTTGCAGGAAAGCACGGAATGGTGCGATACCAGTACCAGGGCCTACCATGATCACCGGTGTGTTGTCGTCTGCTGGTAAACGGAAGTTGTCGTTATGCTCGCTGAACACTTTAATTTGCGTGCCTTCCTCAACGCGATGCGCCAGGTAACCAGAGCAACCGCCCTGATGAGTTTCACCAAAAGCGTCAAATTCCACCAACCCTACGGTCAGGTGCACTTCTTCCTCGACTTCAGCCTGGCTCGATGCAATGGAGTACAAGCGTGGCTGGATCTTACGACAGCTGTCCACGAGTGCCTGTGCACTCAGCGTACCTGGCTGTTGTTTGATGATATCGAAAATCTGGCGCGCTTCGATGTACTCGCGCAGCGCCGCTTTGTCGCTCACCAGTGCACCCAATTCTTCATTACTTGTTGCAGCCGCATATTTTTCGACAAAGCCAGGGTAAGACTGCGTCAGTTCCAGTTTTTCAATCAACGCAGTGCGCAGTGTTAGCGTCTCAGTACCCAGTGTGACTTCACTGTCCCCTTCCAGCGCAAGCAAGGCAATAACTTCGTCGACACGTTGCTCATCGTTAAGGAAGAAAACGCCCATTGAATCACCTGGCTGATACGCAATGTCAGACCCTTCCAGTGAAATTTCTACATGGCGTACATCTTTGGTTGAATCACGACCAGTGATCTTTTGTACCACCGAGATTTCTGCGCTGAACGGATTCTGCTTAGTGTATTGGCTGGCATGGGCACCGGCCGTTGCCAGTGGCATAGCGACCACATTAGCACCCGCATCCGCCTGTTGTGCTTTCAGCGCAGGCTCAAACGCATCCAGGGCACTGTCAATCCAGGCTGTTGCCTGATCTTCATAATCGACATCTAAATCAGCACGTGCAACGACAGACTCGGCACCCAGTTTTTGCAGGCGCTCTTCAAAATCAATGGCAGTCTGACAGAAGAACTCATAGCTTGAATCGCCCAGACCCAGTACTGCGACTTTAACATCATCCAGTTTCGGGGCTTTTTTACCTGCCAAAAAGGCATGCAACGTCTCAGCATCTTCGGGTGGTTCACCCTCACCATAAGTGGACACCGCAACGGCAATAAACTGTTCTTTCTTCAGGGCTGAAGGTTTGTAGTCAGCCATATTAACCAGCTTGGTTTGCAGGCCACGTGCCTTTGCTGCACTCTCTAACTGCGCCGCAACGCCTTTGGCATTGCCCGTCTGAGAGCCATATAAAATGGTCAAAGGCGCCGCTTCAGAAACCGCCGCAGGCGTCTGTCCTAAACTCCCCGCAAGCGCGGCGGTGTTGGCATTGGCAGCCAGATAACCACTGACCCAGGCTTGCTGGATCGGATTAAGCTCCGCCACTAACCCCTGTAATTTTTGCAGTTGTTCTTGTGTCAGCGGACTGGCCGCGGCACTGAGTTGACTTAACAACATGATGATTGTTTCCCCATAACCCTTATATAGCTTGCCCCGCCGAATTGCCCCGGCGGTTCCACCCGCGCACATAGATGCAATTCGGTCATTTTCTTAGCATGCAGGATACGCAACTCACCGCGCGACAAAAAGAACAGTATCTGCTTTGTTATTCCATTTGGTTATGGATATTCAAAAACTCCAAATAAAACAGATTAAAAATCATTGTACCGATTTACACAATACATAAGTTAACGACAATGTAACAAAAATCCTTTAAACTCCCACTCGGTTTTTTACAACCAAACAACAATGATAAGTACAAAATAGAACACGGGAATAATAAAATGATTACAAAAAAACAGGCTTCGTGCCTGACAAAGCGTCTGGTGGGCAGTGCCTTAGGCTTGCTCAGTACCATGACATGGGGACAGGTAAATAATGGAGATTTCGAACAATGGCAGCTGGGTAAGCCCAGCAACTGGACCACCATTGACTCGGGTATCTCTTTGACTACCGAACAAAATCGCGTTCAAAGCGGACAGACAGCAGCCGCCGTCAGTGTGCTCACCACAACGCAGGGGAATACGGATCTGACACAATCAGTATCCGTAGAGGCCGGTAAGACTTACACCTTCAGTACCTGGGTGTATCATACTGAAGGCGGTGTCAGAGCTCGCCTGGTAGCCGACGGTTATCACAATTATTCAGACCCACAGCAATTAAACCAATGGCAACAACTGCGCCACGATTATACGGCCACCAGCAATGGCCAAATCACCGTGGGCCTGCGTTTTTACGATGTCAGCGGGTTTGACGGCAACGAAACCGTCTATGTCGATAACTTTCAGCCCAGTGGTGCTGCAACCACACCACCGCCAGCCGGAGGAAGCTGCCAGGATCACGCGCTCACTTTCAGCCTGACCACAGACAGGTATGGCGAAGAAACCAGCTGGGTCATTAAGAACGCGTCGAACGCGACTGTGGCCAGTGGTCAAAATTACGGGGCCAGCCAGAACTACAGTGAAGCGGTATGTTTAACAGATGGTTCATACACTTTTACGATATCTGACAGCTATGGTGACGGCATTTGTTGCAGTTATGGAAACGGTTCATATAGCCTGACAGGCCCATCCGGGACGCTGGCGTCGGGTAGCCAGTTTACTTCTTCGGCTTCGCACAGCTTCACGCTGGGCACGGACAATGGAGGTGGCGACGGCGGTGGTGATTCCCCGACTGGTTACTATAGTGCCGCAGCAGGGTTAAGCGGTTATGCGCTTAAAACAGCACTTCATAATATCATTGCCAGCCATAACAATCAGGGCTATAGCGCTATCTGGTCGTTCATCGATCAATACGAGCGTGACCGCTACTTCGAGAACAATGGTACTGTACTGGACCGTTACTCAGAAAAACCAACCGGCACCGACAGCCACGAGTTTACAGCGGTGAGCGATCAATGTGGTACCGCCCGCACGGAAGGCGACTGCTACAACCGTGAACATTCGTTCCCGAAAAGCTGGTTTGGTGGCAAGATTGAGCCAATGAACTCGGACATTCATCATATCTTTGCGTCTGATGGCTACGTGAACAATCGTCGCAGCAGCTTTCCATTTGGCGAGGTCGGCAGCAGTACGTATATCTCCAGTAATGGCAGTAAAGTAGGGAATGGTTCTGGCATCGGTTACAGTGGCACCGTGTTTGAACCAATCGACGCGTTTAAGGGAGACTTTGCCCGCGCCTACTTCTATATGGCGACCCGCTACCAGGACCGCATTGCCAGCTGGCAAAGCTACTCCACGAATGGAGATGCCGTGCTCAATGGCAGCAGTGATCAGGTATTTGAAAGCTGGGTTGTCACTATGCTCAAACGCTGGCACCTGGCAGATCCAGTTGATGCACTGGAACGAGCCCGCAATGACGGTGCCTATCAATTCCAGGGCAACCGCAATCCGTTTGTGGACCACCCTGAATTTGTAGAGAAGATTTGGTAATTTATACCAATTTATTGATATGAATGGGGTTCAGCGCACAAGGCAGTGGCTGAACCCAGCTAAAAAAGGCGGACACCTGTCTGCCTTTATTCCACTTTTAGCCCGCCACCGCGTAAAATCAGCCGGACGGTCTGAGTCACTGTCTGGGACAGTATTCCCTGACGGGTTGTCAACCAATGAAACAACGCCCCGACTAAAGCATTAAGCAATGCCTGACTCACCGCTTCTATATGCTGCGCGTTGCCTCTCGGGCCAAGCCAGTGCGCCTCATCCATATCGCCAATAAAAGCCGCGAAAGTATCTCGTGCTTTCTCTAAATCATCCTTGTCCCGTTTAAGCAATGCACTGAACTCATCAGTATATTCACACTTAAACAAAATGACTTCCTGAAAGGCAATCAGTGCTTCTGATTGTTCCAGTGTCTCAAAATAAAAGGCGATTGCATCAATCAGGTTCGCCGGGCTGGGTGTCAGGGTTTCTAGCTTTTGCTGGGCCGCCTCATCCAGTGGCAAGGCATATTCCTGAGTAATGGCCTCCAACACTTCCAACTTATTTTTGAAATGCCAGTAAAACGCCCCTTTGGTAACGCCTGCGGCCTTGGAAATGTCCATCAGGGTGGTATGCGCGACCCCTTTTTCACTGAATAATTGTAGCGCCGATTTGATCAGCGCCAACCGCGTCTGTTCGGCTTCTTCTTTGGTTCTTCTGGGCATCAGTTTGTTCCAACATAGTGTTGAGCAGGCTTTTCGGTTACTGGTCGCGAGACTAGCATGTACATTGCCGGTATGACAATCATTGCCACCAGCGTCGATGCCAGTAAGCCAAAGATAATCGCGAAGCACAACGGGAACCAGGTTGGGTCGCTTAATCCCAGTGGCACTAACCCGACTATGGTGGTGATGCTAGTACCAATGATAGGCCTCAGACGTTCCGCTGCACCACGTGCACAGGCCTCGCGCAGTACCACACCCGCTTTGATATGGCCATTGATGGTGTCGAGCATCACTATCGCGTTGTTGACCACAATACCCACCAAAGCTATCAACCCTATCATCGCCGGGAAAGAAAAGGGAATTTGAAACACCCAGAATCCGGTAAAGGTACCTATCAACGCCAATGGAATGGTAAATAGCACCACCAGAGGCTGTTTAAATGAACCCAACGCCAGGGTCAGGACTGCAAACACCATCATGATCGCCAGTACAAACACAATCCCGGCAGAGCCATAGGTTTCCTCTGCATTTTCAGCTTCTCCTGCGTAATTATAGTGATACCCCTCTGGCCAGTTTTGCTGCCAGGCACTTAGCTGTGGTTCAAGCTGTGAGATCACTTCCCCCACAGTGATGCCGTCCACCTTAGCTTTGATGGTGATGGCACGTTGGGTCTGTGCATGAGTATACAGTGGCGGCACCGCATCAATCTCATACTCTACCAGGTTGCCGCCCGGTACCAGCTCTCCACTGGGTGTGAACAGGCTGATCAGGTTGATCTCAGCATGTGATTTTGGTCCGCCTATATCTTCATCGCGACTTTCCCAATAGGTGCTAAGCCGGATTTTCAGGTCATCTTCGGTCCCTGCCAGTTTAAACTTACCGTACTCATCGGCCTCCGTCGCGAGGCGCAGTTGACTGGCAAAGTCTTGCTCCGTAATACCATGAAAATTAAGCGCTTCCCTATCAGCCGTCAACCTAACCTGACTTTGCCAGGCCCCCAGGTTGTTACGCACATCTGTCACCCCATTAATGGTTGCCAGTTGCAGCTGAAGCTCACTGGCATAGGCTGACAATTGCGCCATATCCGGGCCACTGAGTACAATTTGCAATGGATCATCATTGCTCGAACCACCCACCTCCGGCGTAAACAAGACAGTGACCCCCGCCACATCTGCCAGTGCCTCGTTGAGGCCAGCTCTGAGTTCAGGCACATACTCATAGGCTAACTGCTCGCGCGCATGCTTTGGTACAAACAAGGCTGAAAAGCCGACCAGATTAGGGTTTTCATTGAGCAACAGTTGATCACTGATAGAACTGATTGCCCGGGGGCTCTTTTTACCTACGTACATAGTCACGTTTTCGAAATATGGCCTGGTAGCGAGGTATTCTCCTGCACGTTCGGCCACCGCGCGACTTTGGGCAAGCGTTGCATTCGGCCCCAGCTCAATTGTGATCGCCAAATTTCGGCCATCCCCTTTGGGGTAAAGCAGTGAAGGCAAAGTGCTCATCAAGCCAATCGATATTACCCAGACGAGCATGCTCCCTGCGACCCAGGCACCAGCCTGACGACGGCTGCGCAGGGCAAACCGACCTAGCCAGCGCTGTAATGCCTGTCCGGCAACCTGAGTCAATGTGTCAACGGTACTCATCTGCGTCTCTTTGGCATTACGTAACAGATACTGCGAAAGAGGAATACAGATCAAAAAGGCTATCAGGTAACTCAGCACCAGGCACAATACAGCGGTAATGGGAATGAGCCGGATAAATTTACCATCCACGCCGCCAATCGCCATCATCGGGGCCATTGCCAGAATGGTGGTCAGCTGACCTGAAAACGCCGGCATGGCATAGGTTTTAACAGTTGCCAGCGCCGCGTCCTGAAAACGCAATCGTTTACTATACAAATTGTCATGCATGCCTTCCATCACCAGAATAAACACATCGACCAGCATGCCCAGTGCCAAAACCATACCAATGATCATCATGGTATTGAGGGTATAACCGAATAGACCCAGGATCATCAGCGCACCAAGAAACGTAAGTGGGATGGCTGCGCCCGCGATCAATGCTTCCCGCCAGGTGAGTAACACCATCAGAATAATGAACACAGCCAGCATAGCCTGCCAGATATTACCGAAGACATTGGCAAACGACTCATCAATCAGCGCGCTTTCATCACTGATGATCTGCACCTTCAGACCATCCGGCCAGAACCCCTGTGTCTGATAGTCAGCCATGGCTGTTTTCACTTCATTGATCAGAGTGATGGTGTCGACGCCCGGGCGCTTCTTCACTCCCAGTGACACCCCCTGCGTGAACGGCTCACCCAATTCGGAAAAGTAGGTTTCACTTTTGACTTTATCCAGCCCTTTGTAGACCAGTGCAACCTCTTCCAGACGCACTAAACGGTTATCACTAAGTCTTGCTACGGGCAGCTGTTGCAACGTTTTGATGTCATCAAAACGACCCGCAAGATAAAGACGGTGAATACGATTACCATCGTCATATTCACCCCAGCTAGTATCCAGGTTAGCCTCTTCAATGCGCTGACGAACCAGGTTAGGCGATATTTTCAACGACCTTAACCTGTCAGGTAGCATGCGCACATGCACCACAGTTTCACGGTAGCCGCCCTTATCAACCTTTTTCACCCCGGACATGGCCTCCAGGCGCTTCTCAATGGTTTTAACCACCTGACTAAAGCCCGTATCGTCCAGCGAGCCATACAGCATAAATTCTATAACCGGCGTATCATTCACCGATACCTGTTCGATCAACGGGGTTTTCACCGCACCGGGAAACTCCGCCTTCCCTTCATCCACTTTGGCTCTGAGGCGCTGCATCGCCTCGCTCATCGGTTCGTCAGACTTAAATTCCACCGCAATCACAGCGTAAGAAAACTGCGAACCACTTTGCAGCTTCTTCAGCCCCTGCAAACCATTGAGCGCATCTTCCAGCGGCTTGGTTACTTCCTTCTCAACCTGCTCGGCGGCAGCCCCTGGCCATTCCACTGTGATAATAGCCTGAGGTATTTCCAGGTCCGGGTAATTTTCTTTCAGCATACCGGAATAAGCCAGTATCCCGCCCACCAGTAAAATCGCTAGCAACAGCGTCGAGATGACTTTGTCGACAAACAACTTATACGCCAGTCTTCCCTTAATCATGAGCCGCTCCGACAATGCGTACCTGACTGCCATGCACTAACAAATGCTCACCATTCACCACCACACG
Source organism: Pseudoalteromonas sp. McH1-42 (assembly GCF_022347845.1). NCBI lineage: Bacteria > Pseudomonadati > Pseudomonadota > Gammaproteobacteria > Alteromonadales > Pseudoalteromonadaceae > Pseudoalteromonas > Pseudoalteromonas sp. McH1-42. Next base: position 206,116 of record NZ_JAKRFU010000013.1, read on the forward strand.
CTGACCCGCAGTCAGGCCGGCCACAACTTCAACCCGATAAAGGTCTTCAATACCCGTTTCAATTGCAGTCAATTGCGCCTTATTTTCTTGATTGACTACATACACAAAGGGCTGGTTATTACGCATCATCACTGCCTGATGAGGCACACTCAATGCCAGCGGCTTTTCTGCAACGTTTATCCAGGCACTCACGTGCATACCATCTTTAAGCGTATCAGCGCCCTGGAAAGTATGCACTTTAACCTCAACGGCGCGCTTATTCAGGCTGATACTCGGACTCACCGAAAAGATTTTGCCAAGACCAATATCTCGTGTGGTAAACCCACTACGTGCGGCATTTAGCAGCTTCTCATTGCTCCAGCTCAGGTACACAGTTTGTCCCTCAGCCAGTTTATCCGCCGCGTAATAAGGAACGTTGAGCGTCACTTCGTATTGACTGGTGTCTATCACCACCATGGCCGCATGCATTTCACGCTCTTTGTCTGACATAGCGGCCGCCGGACCGGCCCAATAATCTCCCTGGCGAATGTTGACTGCTCTGAGCTGGCCATCAAACGGCGCAAAAATACCGGTTTTCTCCAGATTTACCTTACCCTGATTCAGCTGGGCCTGTGCAGCCAATTTCTGACTCCGGGCAGCAGCCAGTGCCGCTGACGCATTATTCATCGACTGCTGAGTGTTAAGCAGATCGGTTTTTGCCGCCTCATAGCGCTCTTTAGAAATGAGCTGACGCGTCCACATAGATTCGGCACGCTGAAAATTCGTCTGTGCCAGGTGATGATTATTTTGTGCCTGATGCAACTGTGCCTGAGCCTGTTCAATGCCTAATATGGCACTACGTAATGACGCCTCATACCCTTTTACCGCCTCCGCACCAGTGCGCTCGTCAACCCGGGCAAGCAGCTGACCAAAGCGTTCGCCTGCCTTGGGGCCGCTAACAAAACTGCCGGGACGCAAACGGTTACCACTGTGATCATCCGCCAGAAACACCACTTTACCGCCACTTTCAAAGTTCAGGTATTCACGGCGGATCCCCTGCGCAATCCCCTCGGCAAATGCCCAGTCTCTCACCATTTGCTTGTTCACCGGACTGACTTCAACGGCATAGGCATCCGATAGGGCCTCTGCATAAACAGGTTGAACGAACCACAGACTCATGACTGTGGTTGCAATAACTAGATAGGATTTCACATTCACTCTCACTTTACATACCCTAAGGAAGGTTTAAATTATATACATACCGGAATGTATGTAAATGATTTTGTGTGTTTTATACACGGATTATGCGATTGAATGCGCTCTGGTGTGGGAATTTAAACAAACAGGGAGATCTAACCACCTATGTCCTGATCAACCGCAGCGCTACTCAAAGCCATTGGCAACAACGGCAACACCAGTAAGCAGGTCGATGGCTTCTTCAGCTATAGCCAACCTCAGCCGCAGACAGTGCGGTTGACAGCGGTCGCAGCAATGGCACAACAAACGAAAGCCGACCTGGCGTTCAAACCACGCTTCAAGCGCTGGTGAAAAAAGAAAAAATCAGCAAGTCCTGCGCACACTGATGCAGCCATCTATTCTCACTCATACCAATTTGCTTAATTAAGTGTTCTATTTTAAGGCGAGAAAATAGTGTCGATAACATCGCTCCCGCGTCCTGCTATCGCTGAGGCACCTACATCTAAATAGGCGAGGCGAAAATTGGCGAACTTATACCTTAGGTAAAGGTTGTACATGAGAAATTTGTAACGCCGTTAGCGTGATATTTGCTCCTTCAAATAGAACAAGGTATTAAGTGAAATTGGGTTAATCACAAAACGACAGAAACAAGCGAGCCTGCACTATGGCAGGCTCGCGGGAGAATAAAAAAACCGGTCTAGTCCATTAGACCGTAACCTACTCAACGGGTTGTGAGCTTAATAAGCGAGGCAATAGACAAGCTACTGACGCTTATCTTGGCTCGATAGTTAAGGGAGATAAGGTGATTTTTGCGTTGTTGCTGGCACCCATATAACCGCTGTAATTCTGACCTTCAAATAAGGTATAGAACACATCGACGTAGTCATCGTCATTACTGAACCAGTGATCCGGCATGGCTTTAATCAACTGATTGGTCAACTGCGGAATGATCGCATAACCCTGTACATTTGGATCCGGGATAGTGCGCATTACCTGCGTCACGATATCTAAAAAGGTCGTCGCTAAATCTTTGTAATTGGTGTTGTCATCCTGCTCCATCAGCAGCACGTCAGCAGCCTGCCAACGATAACGCTCCCAGTGGATAAGGATTTGGTTAGGTGTGTAGTCTGTACCATCATGGTCCAAGTAGGGCATATCAACGATATCCAGTACGGGTTCGTCACGTGATGGGCTCACCCCGGTGACAATCCCATAGACTTCCGCTTTACCCAGCACCCAAGGTTCCTGATCATTATTAAGGCGAATACGCTTTAAAACGCTGGTTGAAATCGCGTCAGACTGAATCCGCACCTCATTGGTTTGCAACATGTCCTGTGCAAAACGCTCAACGGTCTGGGTCTGTCTGGCATGGCTGAAAATGTCCTGCATCACCGCTAATCCTTCACGGCGCACCTGCTGTTGATCTAACTCCAGAACCAACACCGGACGCTGTGGCATTTGCTGCGCATCCAGCAAGTGTAGCTGGCCCTCACTGTCATAAGCCTCAACATGGATCCAGGTTTTATCATCGCCTTTAGGGGCAAAGGCGATCAGTGGCATTTCACCTTCCTGCCATTGGTTCAGCATAGTGTCAGATGCCAGGCGCAATTGATATAAATTGCTGTCGCTTTGTGGCAACCCTTTCAATACCCGTGTCTGTGTACTTGCCTGACCAATCAGTGACTGTGCCTGAGCTGATACGCCCATTTCCTGCACAGTGAGGCGAGATTGGCTCGCCAGCGTTGATTGCCAGCGCGGACCTTGCTGTGCCAGTTCCTGAGCCAGTGATTTCGCCATCACTTTTTTGATGTCACTGACCTGAAAAGCCTGCGGGTTAAAACGGTCAATCTGCGCCAGTGGTGCTGCCAGATTATTCACAGCGTCAATCGGGGCTGCGGTTGCATTTGCCGCTGCACTCAGGCTCAAAGCCAGTGCAGATAAGGTCATCTGAGATATGCGTTTCATTGTTATAATTCTCCAGAAATAATCCTGTTCTGGCCTCACCTGAACCACGGGAAGCCGCCTCTCGTGTGCCAAATCAAGATAAAACACGAAAATCAAATTATCAACATATTAATATAGAATTTACACAATAAAATTAACATAAAGACATCAAGTTAATGTTTTAAAAGGATTTTAAATGTTAAAATTAAAATAGTTTTTAGATCTAGATTTAAACAAGAGCGAAGACTCTATTTTGTTTGATTCATTATTTTTTGTTGGGAAACAGTGACAGGCAGACGGTACAATTACAACCAAGGCCTGTGCAACTGAACAGGCCCGGCTCTCTAAACGAGTGAAGGTAATTAATAGACGTTGTTATTTTTCAACAGGGTAAAGCGTAATTTCCATACCCGCACCGATGGCGGAGATACGTAACAAGGTGTCTGCATGCAGCGCCTGAGAATAGCACTTTGGCTGCTCCCCACTGCTGAAGCCGATATCAAAGGTGCGCTTAGAACATCCCAGCCACTGCTTGAGCGCTGCTTTAGAGCATGATTCGATCAATTCACACAAGTGATTGATGGCTTTATCCGGACTCGTCACTTCGGCACTGGCCTCAATTCTGGCCAACTGGCGATACTCATCCTTATCGTAATGCAGTATCACTGCGTTCTTTTTAAGATCCGCAACCAGGGCAGAAATATCCTGCTTGGATTCTAACTCTAAATCGACATTTAAAAACTGGATTTCTGACATGACGGGACATTTACCTTGTATCTTTATGAGTGGTTCGCTGCCATACCTGCGCCATGTTCAAGCGCCAGAACACATTCGATTGGCAGGTGCGACAATATGTCACTATTGATTTTACGCGAATTCTCATAAGCTATCAGCAATTTTGACGAAAAAACAGCACTATGAATAAATCCCGCTTCAAACCCATCCGAAAATTCCATAAGCTGACAGGCTACCTGCTGGCATTACAGATCTTTGCCTGGCTGCTCGGTGGTCTGGTCATGAGTGCCATACCACTGGACATGGTACATGGTAAGCACCTGGCCAAACGTGCGCTGGATAACCCGTTTAGCCAGACTGATTATCGCGCCGACCTTAATCACCTGGCACACTCTGTTAAAGGTTTTAACACACTGACATTTAGTCACTTTCTTGATCAACCCATGATCATTGCCAGTGGTGAAGAACGCGCCTATTTCACCGCCACAGGAGCGCCGTTTCCTGCCCCCACCGAAGCGCAGATCCGTGCTAATGCACAGGCCCACTTTCTCGGTGACAGCCCCGTCGGCTCTGCACAGTTGCTCACTACAGGTCCCCGGGAAGTGCAATATCGCCCTCACATATGGCAGGTCACCTTTGCCGACACACTCAGCACAACCCTGTATCTGGATGCCCTTAGCGGCCAGGTGATCACGGTCAGAAGCACGTTGTGGCGCATTTTCGACTTTTTTTGGATGTTACACATCATGGATTATGACGAGCGGGATGATTTCAACAACCCTTTGCTGATCACCTTTGCAGCCTGTAGTGTCGCGTTTTGCCTCAGTGGTATGATGCTGTTGTTGCAATCCCCTCCCTGGCGCAGGCGCCGCCAACACGCCCGTTAAGCGTCCTGTATAACATCTGACCGGGGCCGGACAAAGAGTATGCGAAAGCGCGCTCGCCTCTGACTCCTGCCTGTCGGTCGTGTCATGTTGTCGCTTTATTCTTGCCTTAGCTGGCTCTGTTAAGCTTTAATGACAACTTACAGTAAACGCACTAATTTATTGGGTTTCATTTTGGCTGAATTGTATGGATACACACCAATTGACACCTGCGCTTACTTTAACTTGCACCTTTGTTATAAAGGAAATAACACCCAGAGGTGATGTAGCAATTTAATAAAAGTAAAACGGAATTCGAAGATGTGCAGTTATGTATCGGATAACCAAGCGAAGCTCAGTATCTGGCTTCAGTCTTTTTATCATATTGCGCTCAGTGGTAGCTTTTCCAAAGCTGCAAAAAAGTTAGGCCAATCGCGCAGTACCCTAACAAATCATGTGTTTGAACTTGAGTCCTTGTATTCCGTTCGGCTTATCAACAGAACCACAAGAAGCTTTTCCCTGAGCCGTGAAGGCGATGCCCTATTTGAGCAATGCAAACGGCTCAATCTGGCCATTTCAGAGAGTCACGAAATGCTCCGTGATTTTTCACAAAACAGCGAAGGGCTACTCAGAGTTAAAATCCCCAGCGTCCTCGATAACAAAGTCTTTCATGCCCTCCTCAGTCAATATAAAAAAAGCCACCCCAACGTCATTTTAGATATTATGGTCGACAACAACCTGGGAGACCTGGTCGCAGAAAAAGTGGATGTTGCTTTACACCTGGGAGAGTTACCCGACAGCAACTATATTTGCAAACGCCTTACGACATTTAATACTTATGTTGTTGCCAGTAAAGAGTACTGGCGCAGCCACCCAAAACCCAGTCATCCAAGTGAGTTAATTAATCACCCGTGTATTCGCTATCGCCACTGTAAAACCGGTAATAAGTGGAGTTTCAGTGATATTGGAAAGCAGTTTTTAGTTGATATAGGGACGTCCCATATCTGTGACAGTGATGAAATGCTGATCTCTTTCGCACTAGACGGCTCAGGTATTGCCACCGCGTTAGACTTTACATCGAAGCAATACATTGAAGACGGGACGTTAGAGACATGTCTTGAGGAGTGGACACACGAAGTGCAGCTCAATGCCTTGTTGCAGCACAGAGACAATATGTCGAGCCGCGTAAGAAACTTCATCGATGCACTTATCACACTGATCCCGAGTCTAAATACTTAACTGGCCAGGAGTGATAATTATATCACTCCGCAACATGATTATTTTTTTCTCTTTATAACACAAAAATTTAACACAAGATAATATACTATATCATCGGTATATCATGCCTCCTCGCCTTTTCTTGTCTGTACATATATTCCACTGATTGTTCCACTTAGTAACATCTGATGTATGAGATTCTGAACATTACTTCAAGTACCCTTAACCTCAACATACAAGCTCATAATTGAGAATTAACATCATTGGAGGTTAAGGCAATGAGTATCAGCGCAGTTCCAAAAGGACGAGGATTGGAACTTAACTTCAGCAAAGGGCTGACCAGTTCAAATGCCGTGCACAGTTATTTGCAAAGCAACTTGAGCAATTATGATCAGGAAATAGAGCCTTACGTTATTAGTGAAATTGCAAAGCACGTAATACGGCAAAAACTATTTGAAAATCAGTCTATCTTACAAAAAGTAGAAAACTTTGCTGAAGACAATGAATATGACTGGATAATCTTTAACAACTGTTTTGATACATCAGGTATACCATCGACGCCTTGCAATGATAATCCACCTGAACATAAAACATGGAAAATGCCAGCGGCAACATTAATGGGATTAATTTCTCTAACTGGACACAAAGTTGCCAGTTATAAAGGTGAAATGAATGGGCGTTTAGCCCACATGGTGATGCCAGCAAAAAATAACCCGTTATATCAAAGCCGCTCAACAAAACAGCTCAAACCACACACCGAAGTGGTGAATGGGCTTTGGCCTGAAGAAATAAAAACCAATACAGACAAACACTGTATTGCACCCGACATATTTGGTCTGGCCAGCATCAGGAACCCAACCAATTGCGCTACACGGGTTTGGTATTTGCAAGATCTGTTGGATAGCCTGCCCTACTCAACCATTCGCAATTTAATGCGGCCCGAATTTAGAACCACCAGCCAGTCTAGCTTCGACATTAACTATGTAAACGAAGGGGTGAGCGTCATCGCGGAAATCAATGGCAAGCTCAACATTCGCTTTAGCTATAGCAAGCTGGAAGGGTTAACGCCACGTGCCAAATCCGCACTGACGGAACTCAAGGCATACCTTGATGATGAGCGTACCGTCACACGTCTCGTGCTCAAACCAGGACAAGTCCTCATTCTCAATAACAGAACACTCCTGCATGGCAGAGACAACCTCACCAACCACGCCCTGTACGATGGCAATGACAGGTGGCTAATCCGAATGTATGGGTTTAGTTATGATGGCTGGAGAAAACTGCCGAAAAATGAACGCCTTCAACATGTAGCAACCGTATAAAAAGAGAAGAAAAGGGAAAAAAATGATTTCACCGTTAGTAGGAAGTGATAGGTACTTTGCCAAAAATGATGCACCTATTTTATTTAAAAAGGCAAAGAACTACACAGTGACAGACCAGAATGGCAACCAGTATATCGACTTCATTCTGGGCCTGGGACCCGTCATATTAGGCCATTCTGATGAAGAGTTTGTGCGCAGAGTATCAGAACAACTGAGCAATGGCCTGTCATTTCCTGGTTTTGCCGATGTGCATAGCGAACTTGCCAAAGTGTATGAAGCCCAGTATCAGGATATGCGAGTTGTTACCCTATTCAAAACCAGTTCAGAAGCCGTAACCGCAGCAATGCGCTGCGCCATGCTGGAAACAGGTCGCAGTAAATTCATCCGTTGTGGTTTCTTAGGATGGCACGACAGCCAGATTGCCAACACACCAAGCTGGCACGAATGGCCAGGCAGTGAAAAGCGCGAAGCACTGAGATTCTCACAAGGTATGCGCGGGATTGATGGTGAGCAGGGCGTATTTAACTGGACGGATGGTGATATCGCGAGCCTGACAGCACTGTTGAGCGAACACGGCGACACCACAGCCGCCTTTGCCATTGATGTCTACCAGCTGGCATTCATGACCACTGAAACATTACAACAGGCAACCGCGCTGTGTCGCCAATATGGCATAAAAATCATCATCGACGAAACCAAAACCGCCGGCAGAACAAACCCGGCAGGCATGCTTGATACGCAAGCGATCCCAGCAGATTACATCATCCTTGGTAAAGCCGTGGGCAATGGATTACCACTGGCGGTGCTGCTCGGCAAGCCAGAGCACATCAAGATTTATCAAAGCGCGAGGATTGGCGGTACCCACACCAAAGAAGTCCTGTCAGCGCACGCCGGGATCATAGTCGCAGACATAATGCAGCAACGAGAAGGCTATGCGCGCCTGCCGCTCATCTGCCAAAAGATTGTTGCAACCATCAATGCCGCCATCACCCACTCGGCCACAACCGAGTTACTCAGCGCAACCAGCTTATTAAACGACACCCTGTTTGATCTGCGCTTTTCAGACCCTATGCTGAACAACTTTGCGGCCAGAGAGCAGCTGAAACAGACCATGATCGCTGAGGGTATTTTCATGCTGCAGGGGCACAACTCATTCGTGTGTCTAGCCCATGAGCAAATCGATTTTAGCCAACTGGAAGACAAGTTAACCACCTCGCTGCGTAACTGGTCAACACAACTGTAAGCATACCAAGGACGACTCATGAACAAAGAAAATACAATCAATGAATTACAAGGTTTGTTGGAAAACTACGCGACAACATACGAGATAGAGGCACAGTATCGGGAGCATATGTTGTCATTCCTGAAAAGCAGTGACGACCCCATTTACAGTAGCAATCAGGCAGGGCACTTTACCGCTTCTGCCTGGGTCTTGTCGCATGATCGCCAGCACGTGTTGCTCACTCAGCATGCTAAAATTGGCAAGTGGTTTCAGCTTGGTGGCCACATTGAGCCAGAAGACAGCTCTTTTATTGATGCCTGCTTGCGCGAAGCAACCGAAGAAAGCGGCATCACCTCATTGTCATCAGCAAACACCTTTGTGCTCGACATCGATATTCACGATATCCCGGAATACAAAGGAATACCGCAGCATCCGCACTATGATGTGACCTGCTACTTTGTTGCCCCGGCGCAGGCAAAAGCGATTAAAAATGCGGAATCAAAACAGTTGCAATGGATACCGCTCGAGCAAGTAAAAGCACTCACCGACGATCCGGCGATCCACAGAATGGTCGAGAAAACACTCGAATTAGAGACCTATAAAGACCATGCTTAAATACCATTTAAAAGGTATATCCGCAAACGTCATTTGGGGTTCTCTGCCTTTATATTTTTATTTCTCTGGCGAGTATCCCCCGCTTTTCTTCTTGCTGGCACAAATTATCAGCACCTTTATATTGCTGGGTCTGTACCTAAAGTTAATGAGAGCAGAGGAAACGCAGCGCTTTAGCTTAAAGCTAAACCTGATCCCCGCATTATTATTAATGCTGAATTGGGGTGGATATGCCGTAGCAATAAAGTCGGGTTATGTAATTGAGGCAAGCTACGCCTATCTTTTACTGCCGATTTTATTGCTGTCAGTGAGTATTTTTAACGGCGAGAGTAATCAGAAAAAGGACTGGTTCTTTTTCTCGCTCTCCCTTTTTATCGTTTTTCTTGAGTTCTATATTAGCGGCAATTTTCCATTTATAGGTCTGCTGATCTCCGTGCCATTTGTGCTGTATTTACTGTGGCATAAGAAGCATAACCTTGATCCATTAACAGGGCTATTTAATGAAACCAAAGCGATGCTGCCGCTGTGTTGTTTATTGTGGTTCTTCATTGATTTTGGGTTTATAGAAAGTGTGAAATTAAATGACTGGGCAATGCTATTAATACTGGGCTTCATTACCCTTTTACCACTCACACTGTTTGTGAGTGCAAGTAAAAAAGTGAGCTTTAATGTGTTGTCTTTATATCAGATTATGTCTCCTATTTTAGGCATGATTATCGGGTTTCATTTATACCACCAGGACATAAGCACTTATAAATTTATCCTGTACTCATCACTGGCTTTGACCTTGATCGTGTACAACATGACAAATCAAATTGGGACAAAAAATGAATCTTACTGATTTACTTGATGAAGTGGTGAAAATTGCAAAGGAAGCAGCACAAATAATAGAGAAATCTAAGCTCAATGCTGAGTTCTCTATGAAAAGTGATAATACGTTTGTCAGTAAAGTGGACATTAACGTTGAGGAGTTCATTAGCCTGGCGCTTAAATCCCTTGATTACAATATCCCCGTGTTTGGCGAAGAGCTGGGTGTATCAGGGATGGAGACACAAGACACTTACTGGCTAATCGACCCCATTGACGGCACAGCCTGGTACCGATTGGGAGTGCCTATTTATGGTTCACTAATCAGCCTGATTGATAAGGGCGAACCCATATTAGGATGTGTGGCGTTACCCGGGATCAATGAAGTGTGCTATGCAGCTAAGGGACACGGCTGTTTTATTGAAACACCTTATCAAGCGGCCACCAGAGTCACCATTAAGGATCCAGTCACCTCAGTCAAAGAGGCGGTGATCACTGCATCGGGTATTCATGGCACCAACCTGTGGCTTGAAAATGGCAAGTATCCGTGGCGGATCGATAACGTATTTCACGAAGCGCGACTCTTTAAACTGTCAGGTGATTGCATTCAGCATGTCCAGGTCGCCTGCGGCCGAGTCGATGCAGCCATCGATACCATCATGAAGCCGTGGGACAGCGCCGCACTGATTGTGTGTTTGCAAGAAGCCGGTGCTGTGGTCATGGACTTACACGGCAATCAGGATCAGTTATTAAAACGCGACTCTCTGTTGTCAGCGGCTTCCCTGCCCCTGGCACAAGAACTATTAGAAAAACTTTCATATCAATAAGCGAAAAGCAGCGCGGACAGTGTGTCCAGCGCTGCCACCCCAGATCATAAAACATAACAAAAAACTCTTAGAGACGAGGTTGGAATGAACAAGGAAATTTTAGAACTAGCGCAACAGCAACAATGGACTCAGCTAACCACACTTTTGCAAGCAGACAACGTAGCGGTCAATGTGCAAGACGAAAAAGGCTACTCCCCCTTACATTATGCGGCGATTCAGGGGCAGTGTGAGGTCATCGATGCCCTGGTCGCCAAGGGCTGCGCGCTTGAGACGGCGACAGGCAACGGCAGTACCGCACTGCATAAAGCTGCTACCTTTGGTCAGCTTGATGCCATCCATACCTTACTCACGCTGGGCGCCGATTTAGAAGCCAGAACCAACAACCCGGATGTGCCTTCTTTTAGTGCACGTACCCCTTTGCATGAAGCCGCAGTCGAAGGCCATGCCGACGCAGTCACGCTGTTACTTTCACTTGGCGCTGATCAAAACGCCCTGACAGACGCACAGGAAACCGCGCTTGACCTGGCCGTATATTATAAACATACCGACGCCACAGCGGCCTTGTCGCGTTCTTAATTTAAAGTGAACGCATTATGCTTACAGAAATAAAAGCCAGACATTGGCTGTTTGACATTGACGGCACAATCGCCTTTAACAACCAACCCGTCAGTACAGCGTTGACCGACGCCCTGGTCGAATTAAGTGATGACAGCGACGTGATCTTCGCCACAGCCAGGCCGTTTCGGGATGTGTTACAGGTGCTGCCAACCGAGCTACGCAACAATACTATCTCTTGTACCAATGGGGCTTTGCTATTTAAGCAGCACAAAGTTTACGCTGAACAACATTTCACTAAGAACACCAGCATCCGATTGATACATTTGCTCGAGGATCTGGATACGCCCTATATTCTGGATTGTGCGCAGGGGTTTTACCTAAGTCGCACCAGCCACCCCTTTTTTGAGTACACCCAGGGGAGTTACAAAGCACCCAAAATCTCCCAGCAAGCGGCGTTAGCCCAGGGTATCAATAAAATTCAGGTGTTTGATACCCAGCTCATTGAACTGTTGAACAGAGATGCTGAGCAACTTGGGATCACGGTCTACCCTTATGCTGACGTCGACTTTTTTGATATCTCTCCAACCGGGTGTTGTAAATCCAACCTGTTTCAGCAACTCGATATCGATCCCCTTAATAGTATCGCCTTTGGCAATGATTCAAACGACCTGCACCTGATCAAACAAGCACAAGTGGGCGTCTGCATCGGGTCGCACCCGCAACTCAACCAGGCTGCTGACCTGACGCTTAACCAGACCTGCCCGGAGCAAGCATTAATTAACATCATCAGGGAGAGAGCTTTTGAAAACCTATAAGCTAGTCACGTTTGATTTTGATGGTACCTTGTGTGACACCGCACCTGCCATTATCAGCACACTTCAGCAGCTGTTTCCGGGTACTGAACAGACACAGATAGACGCGCAGTTATCCGTGGGTACCCCGCTTAAATCTGTGATTGCCCAGTTACATCAGCACCCACTGTCTGCCACTGAGCTGGATGCACTGTGCCACCAATATCGGGCACTATACAATCAGGAACACCATCAGTTACAAGTACCATTTCCTCATGCCAGAGACACCATAATGGCGTTCAGACAAGCCGGTGCGCAGTGCCTGATCGTCAGTAATAAAGGCGAAGCCGCACTGAATGCCTTCGTACAGCAGTACGCATTCACGTCGCTCTTTGACGATGTGATAGGAGAGCGCGTCGGCATAGCAGGCAAGCCACACCCGGATGTCTATGAGCAAGTGATCCGCCCGGCTTACCCGGACATTAAACCCGAGCACATATTGCATATTGGCGACACCACAGCAGATCTGGCATTTGCTCATGCCATCGGTGCCGACAGCGCCTATCTGACCCATGGCTTTGGCGATGATGAGGCAGCCCTGGCGATGCAGCCGACCTGGTATTGCAGTCACTTCGAAGCACTTTCACAACAGTTAGCATTAGGAGGGCAGCATGTTTGATTATAGCCCTGCTAAGCTGCCGTTTGTAAATCAAGCTGACAGAGTGCTTAAGCATAACCATTTCGTCAAATCGTTATTCTGGCAAAGCTGGCATGATTGCTTCGAGCAGCATGCATTGCCTAAGCTGCCTGAGCCGATTGCAAAATTATGGACACACTCCAGGGAAATATTCCAGCTGGCCTTTATCGCCCACCGTTATGGCATGATCTTTTTTGCTTCCCGACGTGAAGTCTCCGCACGGTTGGCAACAATCACAGCAAAGAGCCAACAAATCGATGAGGTTTACCGAGTTTTGTCACAGCGACAACTGCTCAATACCATTTACAACCTGACCATCAATCAGTTTGTCTTTAACTGGCCCAGTAAAGCAGCGTGTGCGCAGATGATTGCACCAAACCAGTTTCAGCTCAGCAAAGAACAGGTGCTGTACTATCGCGATGACGCATTTTACAGACACAGTGAACAGGTCAAGCGGCTCGGTGATGAGGTGGTGTATGATCTGCATGATTTTGCACACCTGGTCAGCACCCTGTGTAAGCCCACACTATACGGTTGCTATTATCACGACTTGAGTGCCAAGATCACCAACAAGCAATTTCGCAGTATGATTTCTCTGCCGGGAAAACGCGACCTGGACAGTCAAATTGTCGCAGACGGGTTTGTCTACACCTGCCTGACCCGACATCTGTACGACACCCTGGTGACTGAGCCATTTTCAACCCCGGATGATCTGGTCGAAGCCATCGCAGAACAACTCAGCCGCTACTATCTGGCAGAGCAACCCCTCACCAGCGCGCAAGATGGTAAAACCTACCGGTTAAATGCCCCCATTGAAACCGGTCAGCTTGTGATATTGGCCCTGAATAAGCTCTATGAACACTCAGCATCAGAAGTCGAGCACTCCGTATTTATCCGGGCAGAACAAGACAGCGGGGTGCTTGAGCTCTCCCCGTCAAACCGCTTACAGGCACTGGCCGCACCGCTAAAGTGGCTGTACCCAGAAGCGCGCAATACCATTCGTCATCGTGCCCATGCACTGTCTTACATTAAAACAGCCAAAGCGCTGATCCCCATGCGCCCGGCGGAAGCCTCAATTTTAGACCAGGTTGTGCAATTGCTCGGTGCCGACCCTGCGGCACTGCGCACAATTTTAGAGTTGCTATCACTTAACTCCACACTCAATAAGGAAGAATTACTATGATCTCACAACACATTGCCATCGTGCAGGACCACCCAAAACCAGGCATTAAATTTCATGACATTACGTCTTTGTTGAGTAACGCCCATGAACGAGACCGGGCTATCACGCAGCTCACCGAGCACTACCGGGGCAAAGTGAACTGTGTGGCAGCCATTGACGCACTGGGCTTTATCATTGGAGCCATGGTGGCAGATCGATTGAATTTAAAATTTGTGCCGATCCGAAAGCCCGGCAAACTACCGCGTGAAACCATCAGCACCGATTACAGCAGTGAATATGCACACAACAGCCTGCACATTCACAAAGATGATATTGATCAGGATGATCACATCCTGCTGATTGATGATGTATTGGGTACGGGCGGGACCTGCCTGGCTGCCATCAAGCTGTGTGAACAACTGGGTGCACATGTCGTGGGTACCGGCTTCTTGCTTGAACTGCCCAGTCTTGGCGGACGCAACACCCTGGAAGGCTATCATCCTGTTTGCTGCGCCCAGCTGTAATTTAGTGACACCATGACTATGTATGATCATTACACTTTGCCAGAGCACCACCAGCATTTAATCCTCGCCGCGATGGCACAGCGCATCGACCAGGCAAGCCCGGCGACGATTGGCGAGCTCATCGCACAGATGCAATCACTAAACTGGTCGGTGTTTATCTCAGGCGGAGCACCAAGAGATTGGGCTGAAGGCCAGCAAGCACAAGACATTGACCTGTCTGTGAACACCAGCTTTGCCGACCTGTACGCATTTTGCCTTAGTATATTTCAGCCCCATCAACTGCTCACTGACCCAGATTTTGGGTTAGTGACCGTGCTCGGTTCTGAATATAAATTAGACATCAATATACTGCGCGAAGCCGCTTTCTCCATGCCCGTGCCGCCCAGAGTCGGCCTGTCTCAGTCACACCAGCATGACGAAGTGAAGCAGTCAGCAACCACCGCTCTCGCACGCCTGCAAGCCGATATCCTGTCACGGGACTTCGCCGTCAATGCGCTCTACTATTGCTGTGACAGCGGGCATATTCTCGACCCTTCACAGCAGGGCTTGTCTGATCTCAAACATCGCCGTTTGTCATTTGTCATGTGCACGCAGCGACTGGCCCACGACAATGTGGTCTGTATCAGGATTTTACAGTTCATCGCACGCGGCTTTGAACCCAATGAGGAAGTAAAAACCTTGCTTTGTGCGCGGCTGGAAACCGCCGTCATGCAACAGCAAGAGTTTCAGGCATGGCTGGCAGTCTATATCGGGACGGATAAAGCATACTACCCACAGTTTAAAGCCTGCGCCTATCACTATGCTGCCAGTAAAACCGTCAAAAACCGACTTCAACACTATTTTAGCAATATGGAATCCAAGTCGTGAGTAGTCTCTCTAAACGCAATAAAGCCATTGCGGTGTTTATTTTTATCCTGATCACCACAACCACAGTCTGGGCAGTTGCATACAGCCGACTGTACCTGACCATAGACAATGCCCGGGTCAGTGCGGATCTGATCACTATCCGCAGTGAAAGCGATGGTCGCATTGTGATGGCGGATGCGGCACTACGCTCAGAGCGGGTGCCCAAAGGTCAGCAGATCATCGCTCTGGACGCGCGGGAAATTCGCTTGCAACTACAAGTTTCTGACGCTGAAATCGCTCAGATTGAAGCCGAAAAACAACTCAACCAGCAACGCTATGAGGTCGCCATTGCCAACAACAAAGAGCAGGCAACACAGTTTATCTGGCAGCAGGAGCTACTCAACCGGGAACTGGCGCTCAAGCAAGAAAGCACCCGCTTACAAATGGAGAAAACAGACAATATTCAGAACCTCGCAACCACGGCAGCTGTCTCCAGGCAAGATAAACTCACCGCCCAGTCAGCACTTCAGCAGGCGCTACTAGACATAGATATTCATCAAGCCAGAATTGCGGAACACGCCGTCAATCAGGCCTTGCTGAGTAATGAAAAGCGCCAGGCCGACTTAATTTTGCATGAGATTTCCAGGTTAGAGAGTCAAAAGCAAGCCGCTCAGGCACAACGCGCGCTGCTGGAATATCAATTGGAAAAATTGACCTCTTCGGCACCCTTTGATGGCGTGATTGATGAAGTCTTTGTCCGTCATGGTGAATATGTCGAAGAAGGCCAGCGTCTGTATATGATGCATGATCTCAACAGCCTCAAAGTCGAGGCCAACATACTGGAAAGTGACCTTGGCAAAGTGCATCTGGGGCAACAAGTTGAAGTGCAGTTAAGCTATCAGCCCGGACAGACGATTTCGGGAGTGATCACCCGAATTGCGTCAGTCAGCAATGACAAACTGGCGCTGATCCCCACCAGTCAAATGAGCAGCGATTTTGTCAGAGTAAAACAAAGGTTCACGCTGGATATCAAATTAGATAACACCACCTCATCCATGGTCGCACCGGGCATGATGAGTACCGTGATTATTCCACTGTAAAGGATCCCTATGTTTAACAGGCAAACCGTTGCATGTATTTTTACGGTTGGACTCGGCAGCTTTTCCACCTTACTCAGCAGTACCACCATTGAGGTCGCTTTTGTGCAGGTGATGGGAGAACTGGCCATGGACCTGAGTGAAGCGCACTGGACCGTATCGCTATACATGGTGGTGATGACCATTGCAATGTTATTAACCGCGGACTTGGTGAATCGCATTGGTTGCAGATACACGTTTATAGTCAGTTTCATCATCATGATCTCAGGCTCACTGATCGGCGCTTTGGCAGATGGCCTGTTCAGCTTGTTGTGCGGCCGTGCCTTGCAAGGGTTTGCGGCCGGATTGCAGGCCCCACTGGCTACCATTATTTTGGGGCGCATTTTTGCCAGAGAAAAAATGGGCATTGCGATGGGCTTTTTTGGCGCGATTATGCTGTTAGCCCCTGCGCTTGGTCCGGTGATCGGCGGCTATTTAATCGATTTTATGTCATGGCGCGGCCTGTTTGCGTTTCAAATTCCGATGGCAGCCCTGTCACTGCTATGTGCATTGATCTTTTTAAATCCAGATAAACCGCACCAGGCCGCGTACGCTTACGACTGGGCGGGTTTGTGTATTTTGACTGGCGTATTGTCTGGCTTTTTCATCAGTTTACAGCTGGTTGAAGAGGTCGGCGTGTATGCCACCGAGTTTGCAATAAGCTGCGGCGTCAGTGCCCTGCTGGCGCTGATGTTCTATTTTTTTGAAAAACAGACCGCTCAGCCTCTGGTCAACTTCGCACTGTTTAAAGACACCGTGTTTAGCGTCAACATCGTGGTGATCTGCGTACTGGGGATCTTTTTGTTCAGCTCCATTTTAATCGTGCCCCTTTACTTACTTGAGATCAGAGGGCTCAGTGCCCGCCAGGCTGGCGAAGCCCTGCTCATTCCGGGTCTTATCATGGCCTTTATGGCGCCTTTTTCGGGCTGGCTATCCGATCGCTTCCCACCCAGAGAAATTATCTTATGTGGTTTGCTGATCAATGCATACGCCATCTGGCTCACCGCACAACAAGATGTTTCAAGTGCGATTATTGCCATTGTGGTGGCCACATCCCTGTCACGCATTGGCATGTCAGTTATGCTTCCCAGCTTATATGTGAGTTCGCTCAGGCACCTTGAAGGACCGATGCTGGCTTATGGTTCAAGCATGATCAATTTTGCCCGACAAATAGGGGGAGCGCTGGGTGTGATGCTCTTTAGTCTGTTATATGAACGCAGCAAGCTCATTGCATCAGACCAGCTGTGGCAATCCGCAGGCAATGCCATGGAATCAACAGGCTACTTAAGCTTAGATGCCACGAGCAGAGAATATAGCAGGATAGAACAAGGGATCCATGCGTTGTCGGGAACTACCGCATTTCAATCCGTTTTCTATTTGAACCTGCTGATGAATATCATCTGCCTGGGACTGCTGCTGTTGACTTACTTACCCGCCTGGCGGGCGACGTTGCGCAAGTCTCAGATCTCCGACGGCCCCGCTTCGCCCTAGCTGGCATGGGCAACATATTGCGCAACCAGACACCTACTCTATACTCAAAATAAGGGATAAATTGATTATTTTTGCTGCTGTTGACATTAATTAACAGTCAACCCGGTCTATCTATTGTATTGTAGGAATAGTGTTGATAGTTTTTAGCGCAATGAATATATAGGATAAAACCATGATGCAATTCAGCAACTTACACCTTGCCATCGGATTGGCTTTAACCCTCACAGCGCTCTCAGGATGCGGTGGCGGCGGTACCGAGAGCGGCAACGGCGGTGATTCAGGTACTGTGACTACGCCGGATAACAACAATAATAACGGTTCAGACTCAGGGGGCAGCAGCACCGAGCCCAGCTGGCAGGCCGGTGTGTTTCCACCTGCCACTAACTTCATCAACTACTGCGCTAATCCGCGTACCGGGCAGGATGAATTTAACAATAACCAGCCTTTTCCGGACAGAGCTGGAACGGCCATGCACGAAAAAATGTGGCTTCGCTCATTCAGCCATGAAACCTATTTATGGTACGACGAACTTGCTGACAACGATCCGCAGGACTTCAGCTCAGTGGCTGATTATTTTGCCCAGCTAAAAACCACCCAACGTAATCCGGATGGATCGCTGAAAGATCAGTTTCACTTTTCTAATACCTACGAAGAATATCAAAAAGAGCAACAGTCCGGTGTGACCACCAGCTATGGTATTCACTGGTCTGCTATCAAAACAGCCTCACCGGATCGTAACTTTACCATTGCTTATATCGAGCCAAACTCGCCGGCCGCAGCCACAGGGCTGAGCAGGGGTGATCGCCTGATCAGCATCGACGGTGAGGATTTCGTGGACGGCGACAACGTCACGCTATTCAATGAGGCCTTGTTCCCCGATGATCCAAAAGCTTATACCTTTGCTTTTCGATCTGTCGAAGGCGAAGAAAAGTCGGCCACAATGACCGCTGCCGATTTTGAACAAACGCCGGTACAACACACTAAAGTCATAGCTCATGGAGACAAAACCGTAGGTTATGTGCAATTTAATCAGTTTATTCCTACAGCACAGGAACCTCTGATCGCCGCATTTGAGACCTTCATTGACAGAGGCGTCAATGAGCTGGTGCTGGATATGCGCTATAACGGTGGTGGGCTTATCCACAGCGCGGCACAGCTTGGTTATATGATCGTCGGCGATGGTTCACTCAGCCGCAATTTCGGCGTCACGACCTACAATGATAAGCGCCAGGGTGAGAACCGAATATATACCTTCGAGCCTCGCCGGATAGACTGGACACGGGATGTATTTCTCAACGACACCACATTACCGAGCCTGAATCTTTCTAAGGTATACGTACTGACCACCGATGACACGGCCTCTGCCAGTGAAATGGTGATCAACGGCTTGCGTGGTATTGATATTGAGGTGATCCAGATAGGCACCACCACACGTGGTAAACCCTACGGTTTCTTGCCAGCCCCTAACTGTGGCATGGTGTATTACACCATTCAGTCAAAGTCAGCCAATGAAAAAGGGTTTGGTGACTATGCCAGTGGTTTTATGCCAACGCTAGCCAGCCAGATAAACGGCGAAACCGGATTAGATGGAAAAGTACCGGGTTGCCAGGTGAGTGATGATTTGAGTCGTGCTTTAGGTGACGAAAACGAACAGCTGCTGGCCACGGCACTGCATCATAGCGCTACCGGTACCTGTCTGGTCAACGAAGCGGCGGGGGTCTCTGCCAGACCAGGCGACAATGAACAGGCGGATGAGCATAACACTGTGACGCTGCCGTTCAGACCACTGCGTGATGGCGCAATCCACTCTACACTGAAAGGACAATAATGATGAAATGTTCGGGCTGGTTTGCCACTTTACTAACCTTGCTGCTCAGTGGTTGCCAATACAGCAAGGCAGCGCCTGTGCGTCCGGCTTTAATTGAGCAAACCACACCGGACATGATCCGTGAAATACAACATGCCATCGTCGCCCTCAAGGGCGGCAAGGCGCCCAAACTAGCCAATAATGTGTTTATGCAGCGCTCCACTTTGTTCCTTGAAAAAGGCAATATACTCGATGCCTATGGGCAACCCATCCTCGGCAGCAGAGAAGGTGGCGTAACGGGCTTCGAATTGCAAATACGTGGCGAGCAATGTGTCTTATTTTACCCTAAGACAGGCGAATATCGGGTCTTGCCTGGCATACCTTGTGTGCCCAACCCACAGCAACCGTAGTCCCCTTAATTTTATTCCAGGCTTTGCCCCTGAGTGTGCTTGCAACCCTTCCTTATATCGGTAAACTGGCTGGCACTAATAGAGGGAGCCGTATGTCGTTAACACCAGTCGAACTATTTACACCCCAGCTGCCATTCGTCAGTCACAGCAGTGCTTTTCGCGTTGCCGCGTATCAGGACAGCGACTTTGCCCGTTACACCCAGCCACTGCCGGATAAACTCAGCCGTGCTGTCGCCAAGCGCAAAGCGGAGTACCTGGCCGGACGTCACTGCGCCAGTCAGGCACTCAAAGCGCTGGGACGACCCCATACCATAGTTGCCAGTGCAGACAGTCGTGCCCCCATATGGCCAGAGGGCATTCAGGGCACCATTACCCATACTCAGGAGCTGGCTATGGCCATGGTCAGTGATGATCCATTAGTGCTGGGATTAGGCATCGATCTGGAAAGAAAAATGTCGGATAAGCAAGAGCAGGAGCTACAAAAACAGATCCTGGCAAAGGAAGAGCAAACTGCGTTTGAGCAACTGAGTCAGGTACAGGCTTCCCCGCTTACCCTGATCTTCTCCGCCAAAGAAAGTATTTTTAAAGCGCTGTACCCGGTCGTACAACGCTTTTTTGGCTTTGAGGCCGCCTGTCTAAACGACTTCAGTCACAACCAATTGCATTTAACGCTCACAGAGACACTCCATGAAACCCTGCCACAGGGCACTCAAATCAGTGTCTATTACCAGCTCAACGATGAGTTGGTCCTGACCGAGTGCTGCCTGCGCGCTGGCCGTTAAGCCAGCGCTGAGTGTTGTTTCGGCGTCTTAGCACTCGCAGTGATGAGCGGTTCACTGAGACAGCCGTTATCCATTTTCAGTAGCCTGTCGGCCAGGTCAAAATACTTATCATCATGGGTGATCACCAGCACGGTTTTACCCTGAGCGCTAAGCTCTGGCAGCAGCTCGCGATAAAAGACATCTT
The DNA here is from genome assembly GCF_022347845.1 of Pseudoalteromonas sp. McH1-42. Lineage (NCBI taxonomy): Bacteria > Pseudomonadati > Pseudomonadota > Gammaproteobacteria > Alteromonadales > Pseudoalteromonadaceae > Pseudoalteromonas > Pseudoalteromonas sp. McH1-42. The sequence goes on from NZ_JAKRFU010000013.1 coordinate 227,230, forward strand.
TAAAGACCGGATCCTGATCTGCCGCCCATTCATCAAAGATATAAAACGGTCTGTCTTCCATGTACGCCACCACCAGCGCCAGACGTTTGCGCTGTCCTTGCGACAGCTTCTGGGTGGTAAACGCGCCGTCTTTAATGGCCACTTTATGATGCAGGTTGAGCTTGCGGATCAAGGTATTGCCTTTGTCTTCCAGCGCCTGCCCCTCACAGCCCAAGACTCGATCAAAGAGATAAAAATCACTGAAAACCGTACTGAATAACTGACGATAATCATCAAACTGCGCTGCTTGTACTGCTTTTCCATCCACTGAGACTTGCCCCTGCTGCGCCTCAAACAGACCGCACAACAGCTTGGCAAAAGTGGTTTTACCACTGCCGTTACCACCAACCAGATAGATCAGCTCACCTTTGCGCAAGGTCAGGTTGATGGGTGTCAGGGCAAACACCTCATCACTTTGTTCATGGTAATAACCGTGGCTGATGTCCGACAGGGCCAGTTCATTAAAGTCATTCATGGCCTCATTGCTGCGTGGCATCAACGCCATTTCTTCCGTTAACGTGGCAATGGTATTGGCCGAGGCCTTCGCAGCGGCGGCCTTTGGAATAGCGGCCAGCATCACTTCCAGCGGTGTCAGCATGTACAGGAATAACAGCGCAAAGCCCGACATAACTTTTCCGCTATCCGCACCTGGCGAAGAGAGATAAAACAGGGCACCGCCGATAAAGGCAAACACACTGAAGCCCCCCCAGGATGCCGCATAGTGATACATGCTGGCACCCTGCACACGGCGCTTTTGCAGCAAAGTAATGGTGCTGCCAATTACATCCTGAAAGAAAGTCTCACGTTTTTTGCGGTGCAGCTTAAGCTCTTTTGCACCGGCATAAATGGCATCGAACTGATCGTACAGAGAGTCCTGAATTTTTGCCGCCTCTGTCACTTTACGAAAGGCATTGGCATTGGCCAGGCTGTAACCCACAGAACCCAGCACCAGAGTCAGCAGTGCGAACAAAAACACCTGCCAGTCGAGCCAGGCCATATATACAAAGCTGCCCAGCACCACCATGGCATTACTGAGAATGTTTGGCAGGCTCTGGAAGAACTCCGCGACTTTGAGGCTGTGCTCGGTCAGACACGATTTAATCTTACCGGCCCCCTGCGCTTCTACATGACTGAATTGCGCGCCGATGACATGCTCTGCAACCTCGCGGCGCACGGTCGCCTGACTTTGCTGGCTGAGTTGCTCTGCGAGTAATTTAGAAGCCAGTTGCAAGCTCACCCCCAGGCAGGCCAGTACGGCAAACCAGACAAACTGCTCAGAGCGGCCATCCTGATTACTGTTAATGATTTCGTTGATCAGCGCGACCAGCGACACGCTGATCAGACCAAACAAAACACTGCTGAGTGCGGTCGCGATAAATCGCCACCAGGTATTACGGATCAATTTTGCAAGCACGGGGTCTCTCTTCTATGCTGACGTGGATTTGCTTTAGGTGGTGACGAACAGAGAGTAAAAAAATTCACCCACAAAACGTCTATGACTAGGTATTTGTAGCAAATCAACCACGAGGTACGCTTGCTTCCAACATTACAGCCGTTTTTTCAGGGGCCCTTCAGGGAATATGGCGAAGCCGTCACTTTGTCACACACCCCGGACTTACCGACTCTGGCACACCAATTTGCCGAGGTGAATGCGTTAAAAAACGCCATCACCCACTGGGCGCTGCACGAAGGGATTGACTCACCCCGGGCACATGCTTCCGTGTGGCATATGCGCTACTGCGTCAGAGTACTCCCAACGATGTTACTGAGCCACAGTGTGCTCAACCGGGGTCTGCCCATTGCAGCGCAGGACGTGCAACTGTGTTTAATCACTCAGCGCCTGATGCTGCGTACCTGTGGCCAGCCATTTACCCCAGGCAGCAGCACAGGGACCAAATATCACCCGATGATCTTTGCCCACTTTGCCCCACTTCATATCTTTCTCTCAACCCAGTTTGGCATCGCTGAGCGTGTGCTGTGGAGCAATCTGGTGTTTCGCCTGCGCCAGATCAGCACGACTGTTGCCAATGTGCTACCGGATGCCTCTGGGCTGCAACAGGATGTCCGTACCCTGCTGCACCGTGATTGCTGGCAAGACCAGCCTAACCCGCTGTTCAGAGCACAGCGCAATGAATACATGGCAGGTGGAAAACGTGTACGAGGTGCCTGTTGCTTACTTCACGCTCACCCGCACAAAGACTATTGCGGTGACTGCCCTAAGCGCCCGGAATTCATGGCGGCACGAAAAACAGCCCGCAAGCAAATGGCCTGCAGCACTAAATCTTTTTCACAATGAGTCGTCTTGGTCACATCTCGCTGAACGCAGTTTGCATCAGCGTCGCTACAGACAGAGTTAACAGAGGAAAGTAAATCCATGCATGCTGGTCAATTATCCGAACCTACCCAAACGCACCAACTTGGCGAGTTCCGGCCCGAGCAGGACTGTTTATTTGTTTCCGGACAGTCATGCCTGGTAAGTCGTGGTATGGCCAAACGTTTTACTTTGGCCATTAATGATAACGAGGCGCTGGCAAGTCAGCTGCAACAACAATTAGATGCGCACGCAGCCAGCCACCAGGATCATGCTATCGCCTTTGGAGTGATACCGTTTTGTAAGCAGCAGCAGGCTCAGTTTATCATCCCGGAGCAGGTCAGCACGCTGGATAAACAACTCTTCGCACAATGTCTGAGTGCACAGCATACGAGTGCTCAGACACCGAATCGCTTGCAGTCCGTGCACTACAAACAAGACCGGGCACACTTTGAGCAAACCGTGCGCGATGCCAAAGCCTTATTTGCTGACGGTGAGCTGGATAAAATCGTACTCAGTAAACAGGTTGAATTACAGTTTGAGCAACCACTGGATCAGGTTGGCGTACTCGCTCAATTGCTGGCACAAAGCCCCAGTGGTTATCACTTTTCGATCCCCAGTCAGTTGCATGATGCTGATACTGAGCAAGCAGCTGGGGTATTAATGGGCGTCAGCCCTGAGCTATTACTACGCAAATCTGACGGACAAATTTTTAGCAACCCGCTGGCCGGTTCAATCCCCCGGGATCCTTGCCCCAGCGTCGAAGCACAGCGCCGTTCAACCCTGTTCGCATCGAAAAAAGACCGCTATGAACATGCTGTGGTTTTACAGGACATGGCACAGATCCTCGGCCCGTTGTGTACCCAATTGCATATACCCGAGCAACCCGATCTGCTTAGCACAGCCACCATGTGGCATCTATCAACGGTTATCGAAGGCACACTCACAACCCCACAACAGCCCGCAATCGCGCTGGCCAACCGCCTCCATCCAACGCCGGCACTGTGTGGTAAACCCACAGCACTGGCGTACCAGCACATCGACACGCTGGAAGGTCACGGCCGCGGCTTATTCTCAGGGATCGTTGGCTGGTGTGACAACCAGGGCAATGGCGAATGGGTGGTGGTGATCCGCTGTGGTTACCTGCAAACCAATCTGGCGACCTTGTTTGCCGGTGCCGGTATTGTGGCTGCCTCCGACCCCAGTTCAGAGTGGCTGGAAACCGAGGCCAAATTAAACACTATGCTGAACGCGCTGGACGTACGGCATGCCTATCACTTAGCAACGAAACACACACTATGAGTATTGAATATACCCCGTGGCCCGAAGAGCTGGCCGCCCACTACCGCGCCCAGGGCTACTGGCAGGATAAACCGCTTACCAGTATTCTAGACGACCAACTGGTGCACAATGGACAAGGCATTGCCGTGGCGGATGCCAACCGGCAACTAAGCTATCAGCAACTCGATGAATATAGCACCAACCTCGCAGCCCACCTGGCCAGTCAGGGGTTGCAACAAGGCGATACCGCGCTGGTTCAGCTGCCCAACTGTGTGGAGTTCTATATCAGCTACTTTGCGCTGCTTAAGCTTGGTGTAGCACCGGTTTGCGCGCTGTTTAATCATCAGCGCACTGAATTACAAAGTTATTGTGAGATCCTGCAACCTAAGCTGCTGCTGGTTTCTTCTGCTCAGCCTTTGTTTGCAGACGAATCATTCTCTCAGGAATTGTACAATCGCTTTGCCTGTATCAACCACATCATGGTTGACCACAGCAAAGGCAACAGTGAGCTGAAGCAAGCGTATTTACAACCACGCAGCTTCTGTGCACCGAAACTCAACCCCGAAGATGTGGCCTTTTTCCAGCTCTCTGGCGGCAGCACCGGCACTCCGAAACTGATCCCGCGCACCCACAACGACTACCTGTACTCTGTTGTTGCCAGCCGGGATATTTGTCAGCTGCATGGCGATACCCGTTATTTGTGTGCCCTACCGGCACCCCATAACTTCCCCCTCAGCTCGCCCGGCGCATTGGGCGTCTTCGCAGCTGGTGGCGCCGTGATCCTGGCTTCAGACCCCAGTCCGAGTAACTGCTTTGCCTTGATTGAACGCTTTGCCATAACCCACACCGCGCTGGTACCGCCAGCACTCCAGCTGTGGTTGCAACATGCACCACACAGCGACCATGACCTGAGCAGCCTGGCGCTGATCCAGGTTGGGGGTGCTAAGCTCAGCCGCACCGTGGCCGAGCAGGTCAGGCCGGTGCTGGGTGCCCAACTGCAACAAGTGTTTGGCATGGCAGAAGGTCTGGTGAACTACACCCGCCATGACGATGATGACGAGCTGGTACTGACGACCCAGGGACGTCCCATTAGCCCGGATGATGAGATCAAAGTCGTTGATGAACACGGCCAGCCGGTCGCCCCGGGTGAAGCCGGCAGACTCATGACCCGCGGCCCGTATACCTTCCGGGGCTATTACAAATCACCTCAGCATAACGCCAGTGCATTTGATGCAGAGGGGTTTTATGCCTCCGGTGATCTGGTCAGGCAACTGCCCTCTGGCCACCTGATTGTGGTCGGGCGAGATAAAGATCAGATCAACCGTGGCGGCGAGAAAATAGCGGCCGAAGAAGTGGAAAACCACTTGCTGGGCCATCAGCACATCGAGCAGGTTGCCATTGTCTCTATGCCCGATGCCACGCTGGGTGAGAAAAGTTGCGCTTTTGTGGTAGCCGCTGAAAAGCTTACCCCTTTGCAACTGCGCAAATACCTGCGTCAACTGGGGATCGCCGATTTCAAAGTCCCCGATAAGTTCCAGTTTGTAACCGACCTGCCCCTGACTGCGGTCGGTAAAGTCGATAAAAAAGCCCTGCGTGCCACGTTCGACGGCCAGGCCTGATTAATAAAAGAAGCAAAAACACGATGAGTATTCCTAAGCTATCCCATTATCCGTTACCCCGCGCTGCGGAGTTACCCGAAAACCGCGTTGACTGGCAGCTCGATGCAAACCGTGCCGCCCTGTTGATCCACGATGTTCAGCACTATTTTGTCGGTTACTACGGTGATAATAACCCGCTGATTGAAACCATGATCAGCCACATTCAGCGCCTCAAGCAGTTCTGTTACGACCAGGGTATTCCGGTCTATTACACCGCCCAGCCAATCAAGCAGGGTCAGCATGAACGCGGACTACTGAGCGATATGTGGGGCCCGGGCCTGCAAGACCCGGCGCAACAGCCGATTGTCGATGCATTGGCACCAGGCGAGCAGGATGTGGTCCTGACCAAGTGGCGCTACAGTGCCTTTCAAAAGTGCGACTTTGAAACGCAACTGCGTGAGCGCAACCGTGATCAGCTGATGATAGTCGGTATCTACGGCCATATCGGGGTGATGACCACCGCGGTAGATGCCTTTATGCGTGACATTCAGCCGTTTGTGATTGCCGATGCGATTGCCGACTTCAGCCGCGATGAGCACCTGATGGCACTGAACTTTGTGGCTGGACGCTGCGGTAAAGTGGCGACGGTCGCCGAGATCCTGGGAGAAGAAACGCAGGACATCACCACACTGGAAGGCCTCAAAGCGCATATCCTGCCGCTGATTGATTGTGAGGAGGATGAGTTTGATGAACATGAAAGTCTCATCGACTATGGTCTGGATTCCGTGCAGGTGATGAACCTCATTGCCCTGTGGCAGCAACAAGGCATTGAAACCAACTTTATCGAACTGGCTCAGATCCCGACACTGGCGGCCTGGGTTGAGCTGCTCGAAGAGCGTAAGGAGGACTGATGTCCAGCGCGTTGCCATTAACCGATTCGCAACAGGCGATGTGGCTGCTGCACACCATCAGCGGCCGGGGGACACTGTTTAACGTCGCCGAATGTATCGAGTTTCAGGGTCAGATCTCCGCAACCATGTTACAACAGGCGCTTGCCCACGTGTGGCAAAGCAGCGATTGTCTGGCGGGCCGGTTTGTCCATGACGCCAGTTTTGTGCCTCAGCTTAGCCCGAATAAGGAGGTGCCACAGATCCACATTCAAACCCAGGACACCCAGCCAGAAGACATTCAGGCTTTTGCCAATGACTTTGTTGCACCGTATATGGCACAGAGTTTTTCATTGCCCGATGAGGCCTTGCTCAAACTGACTTTGGTACGTACCCCAGAGCAAGACCTGCTGTTTATTGTGGGTCACCATTTACTGCTCGACGGCTATGGATTTGGCTTGTTTACTCAGGCACTGAACCGTAGTTATAACGCATTACAAAAAGGCCGGGCACTGCCCAATCTGCGCTTTGGTACACAAAGCCAGTTGCTCGAATGGCAACGCAGCGAAACCTACTTGGCACGTCAGCAAGTGGCGAAAGCCACCTTAATCTCCTGGCTTGAGAATACCCCGCCCGCAAAAAGTTTTAGCAGCAGTGAGGCGGATGTGACTGAGGCTAACCGCCGCCAAAGTGCGACTTTGAGCCGTGCAGACTGGCATACCATTCAGTCGGCAGCCTCCTTATGTCAGGCCGGTCATGCCGAGTTGCTGATCGCCGCCGTGTGCGCCGCGCTGGTCGCCAAATCGGGGCAGTACCATGTCACCCTGGGCATGATCATGATGAACCGCCAGCATCAGGTGGAGCTCAGCACCCCCTGCGTGCAAAGCAACGTGATGCCGCTGCCATTGGTACTGGATGCTGAGATGACCCTCAGTCAGTGCTGCCGGGTGATCAACCAGGGGATCAAATCTCTCAAAGCACTGCAGACCTTTCGGGTTGAAGAGCTCAAACGCGAGCGCAACAAGCAAGGCCTGAGCCCGCACGTATATGGCCCGACCGTCAACCTGTTACCGTTTTCCAGTAACCCTAAATACGGCGCCGTTGCGTGTCAGTCGCATATTCTCAGCGCCGGCGCCACCGACGACATCATGTTGCAATGGCACTTGTTGCAGGACCAACCGGCTAAGCTGGATACCGACGCCAACGTCGCTCGTTATACAGACTCTGAGCAACAGCAAGTGCAGACACAGATCTTCGCCGCAGCCCGCTGCTGGTCAGCACAGCCGAATCGCACACTCGATTCAGTCATCAATGAACTCACCGCAGGAGCTGGATATGTCGTTTGATGCCAGACTGCAACAGGAATATCACGATCAGGTTGTGTGGATCAGTGGCGTCGGCCAGGGCATCGGCCTGGCCGCCGCACAGCGTTTTCATGCGCTGGGTGCCAAAGTGATTGGCTTTGATCGCCAGTTTAGCGATCTCAGTGTGCTGCATCGTGCCATAGAATGTGATTTAGGTGCACCGGAGCTGCTCGCTCAACAGCTGGACAAACTGGTCGCGGAGGGACTTGCCCCATACAACCTGATTAATGTCGCCGGGGTGCTGGAGCTGGGCGACCTGGAGCAATTGACGCTGGCTCAGTGGCAGCACTGTCAAACCGTCAACAGCACCGCAGTGTTTACTTTTTTACGCGCCTGCACGCCGCATTTTAAACAGCAAGGTAAAGGCGCAGTGGTCACTGTTGGTTCCAACGCTGCTGATACCCCACGCCAGCAAATGGCAGCCTATTGCGCCTCCAAAGCTGCGGTGACACAGCTGACGCTGACAGCCGGGCTGGAGCTGGCCAACTTTGGTGTGCGTTGTAATGTGATAGCACCAGGCTCGACGCTGACACCAATGCAGACGGGCATGTGGCAAGATGAAAAGGGTGCACAACGAGTGATTGATGGCTTTGCAGCGCAGTATAAGCTGGGGATCCCGTTGCAGAAGCTGGCCACTGCAGAAGAAATTGCCGACAGTATTGTGTTTGTGGCATCCAGCCTGTCTTCTCATACCACCTTACAGGTGATCACCCTAGATGGTGGCGCGACGTTTTAACGTCACGTCACCATTCAAACGATTAAGTTAACGCTTCCAGCTGCTCAACCTGAGCGTCCATCAGCCGCTGCGGATCAAGGCAGAACGCCTGGATCACCAACTGGTAAATATGTGCCAGATCAGAAATATCCTGCACGTCTGCCGATTCGTTGACCTGATGGATATTGTCGTTCCTGAGGCCAAATTCAATCACCTGAGTATGGCTGGAGGCAATGAACCGCCCATCAGACGTACCGCCATCTGTGGTCAACACAGGCACCTGATCCACCACCGCCTCTATGGCATTGCAGATCAAGGCGACGAATTCATCCGCCTGATTAAAATAGGGTGCGCAGGGACGTTGCCACTCAATGTCGTAATTTAAATCCAGATCCAGCAAAATGTCGTCGATCATGCGCTTTAACTCCGCCTCATTAAAGCGGCTGCTGTAACGGAAATTAAAGCAGACATCACACGCGCCCGGCACCACATTGTCAACAAACTCACCACTGTTGAGCTGCGTAACCTGAAACGTAGTGCCCGGCATCTGCGCCGTGCCTTTATCCCATTCCAGCGCCAACAAGCGCTGCAATAATCGCGCGGTGTGATGGGTGGCATTATCACAGTTATGCGGATAGGCCACATGGCCCTGACGGCCATAGACCCGAATATGCGCAGACAAAGATCCACGACGACCAATTTTGAGCACATCACCCAACGTCTTGCGGCTTGAGGGCTCACCAACCAGACAGTAATCTGGCAGATGATCAACCCCTTGCTGCTTAAGGTAGCTCATCAGTGCGACGGTGCCATGCTCTGCCTCCCCTTCTTCATCACAGGTGATCAAAAACATCAGGCTGCCACGTGTACACTGCGCCAGGATCGATTCAACGGCGGCAATAAAACAGGCAATCGCGCCTTTCATATCCGCAACACCACGACCATAAAGTCGACCATCCTGAATATTGGCTGCAAAGGGCGGGCTTTGCCACAATTCCATCGGACCTGGCGGCACCACATCCAGGTGTCCGGCAAAAGCCAGTGTTTCACCCGGGCCAAATACCCGTTTAGCGACCAGATTACGGACCCCCTGACGCGTCACTTCATGACAGTCAAACCCCAGCGACTGCAACTTGCGAACTAAAAAGCAAAAGCTGCCGGCATCGTCCGGGGTAATGGATTTATAACGCACCAGTTTCTGAGTCAGTGCAATGGCCTGTTCACTCAATATCGCACAGCGTTTCAGAGCCGTTCCGGCAACTTGCATATCGCTTTACCCATTCATTCTTAGTTATTGAAATTGTGGACAAAAGTAAAACCTTTGCCCCAGTTGATTAGCTAGACGAGCTGGTGGGTAAAAAATTCATATTAATCGGTGGGTTTTTGCTCTGGATCAAGGCGTTTTTTTTCTCTGTGGTTTGTTGTGATTTCCCCCGACTCAAGCCTAAAGAAACCCCCGTAGCCTTCGTCCTTAAGGGCAAGAAACACTATTTCACGCAGCTATGCGTGTGGTTAAGGTAATCAAAGGCAAAACAATGAAACTATACGACGTGATTGGGATTGGATTTGGTCCCGCCAACCTGGCCCTGGCAATCGCCCTTCAGGAGCAAAACAAACTGAGCGATCGAGTCTGCTTTATCGAAAAGCAACAGGATTTTCTTTGGCATGGCGGCATGTTGCTGGACAACACCACGATGCAGATCTCCTTCTTAAAGGATCTGGTCTCGCTGCGTAACCCTACCAGTCACTTTAGTTTTATTAACTACCTGCACCACAACAAACGCCTCGACAACTTTATCAACCTGAAAACCTTCTACCCATCAAGACACGAATTTAACGATTACCTTGGCTGGGCAGCCAGTCATTTCCGTGATCACTGTCATTTTGGTGAGCAGGTATGTGGCGTAGAGCCGGTGTTACTGGACGGTCAGGTTGATCACCTCAAAGTGATCAGCCGCGACAATGAAGGTCAGCAAAGTGTCCGCCTGACCAAGCACCTGGTGGTCAGCGTGGGTGGCTCGGCGAAAGTGCCTGCTCCGTTCAGCGCACTTCAGGATGCCGATAACGTCTGGCACTCATCACAGTATCTGCATAATAAGGATAAAGTGAAAGACGGTGATCGCGTCGCCGTGATCGGTGCCGGCCAAAGTGGCGCCGAGATCTTCGCTGATCTGGCCGCGATGAACGAGCAACCTGCTGTGGATATGATCATGCGCGCTGGTGCGATGAAGCCGGCCGATTCCAGTCCGTTTGTTAACGAGATCTTTGATCCCAGCTTTACTGACGTGGTGTTCAGCAAGTCATCTGAACAAAAAGATCGTTACTTCAATGAATTCCGCAGCACCAACTATTCAGTCGTAGATGAGCCGTTGATCGACCACATTTACGCCAGCCTCTATCAACAGAAGCTTAACGGCACAGATCGACTGGCTATTCGCAACCGCACCAGTGTTAATGGTGCCAGCATCAATGCCCAGGGCAAAGTGGTACTGGAACTGGAAAGTGTCCATGGTGTCAGCCAGGTTGAGTACGATCAGCTGGTACTGGCCACGGGCTACCAGTACCCAAGCCGTTCGCCTTTGCTTGAGCAAGTGAGTGAGTGGTTGCAACCTAACATCACGCGCCAATATCAGCTCGAAACCAGTGAACAGTTCAAGCCCAAGATCTTCACTCAGGGCGTGAATGAGCAAACCCACGGGATCAGCGACTCGCTGCTGTCCATTCTGGCTGTGCGCTCTGCAGAGATTGTCGACGCGCTCGAGCTATAATCTCCCTGCAAACGGGCTTCCATCGCGAAGCCCGTTTGCTTTCTCCACCCCCTGTCCCCCCCCTGCTGTGCGACTTTCCTCTTTGTTAATGTTCTAAATGCGCATTCTTTAACACCGTTAGCGTGATACTTACGCTTTCAATTTAAACAGGTATTTCAGTGCAATGGGTATGCTCTGTAAGGCATAAAAAAACCGCTTTACAGCGGCTTTTAAAGGTGTGCGGGAGGATTAGTCCCGCAGAGTAAGTTTGGCTATCAGGTCACTCTGAACTGACGCTGCACGAATGATCTGCTGGTGATCATCCTCTGTGTGAGTCGCCGTCACTGTAGTACCCAACATGGTTTGATAGGCCGCTGTCGCAGCAGGCTCAGCATCCGTAGACCACCAGGCGTGCGCCCGTTCGGCCACGCCTTCCAGCACATAATCCGGCTGACTCTCTGCCGGCTCCATCCGGGCCAGTCGATACAGCTCATACCCATCGGATAGCAGTTTGCAAAGTTCCTGTTCAGGCAGCAGTAGCAACTCTTCGTTGAACAAGTCAGCAAAGCGAGTGCGATGTGCCACCAACCAGGCTGCCAGCGTCTCTGCATCCTTCAGGTCCTGCTGTAAGGCGGCAGTGAGCTCAGCCACAAACGTCTGATGCAATGCCGTGTCGACCGGCTGAGCAGATCCACCGATCCACTCCAGCGCCCAGTCTGACCAACTCAGCTGCGTGGCGGCAAAGTCACTACACGGGTTCCAGCTGTCCACCAGATATACCTGACGGACAGTTCGTCCCTGTGCTTTCAGCATGCGGGCCACCAGCACCGCCAATGCGCCACCCAGTGACCAGCCCATCAAATGGAAATTCCCGTGCGGCTGCGCCGTCATGAGCGCCTCAGCGTAATGCCCGGCCAGCGCAGTCAGGCCATTAATGTCTGACAGATTCGCCGCCGGGGCGACCCCAACGCAGTTAAACTGACCCGTGAGCTGCTCGGCCAGCGGGCGGTATGGTGCAGTCAGGCCATTGCCTTCATGGAAGCAATACAAGGTCTCGGCTTTGTCCGTGTGCGTGTTCAGCGGCTGTAACAGGGTGCTGTCCGTATTTTGCATGGCTGCCACCAGCGCTGCCAAATCACCCGCCTGCCACAGTTGCTTGAGCGCCAGCGGCTGCTCGCTGCGCTGCTGCCACAGACTAATCACTTTCAGCCCGGAAATAGAATCACCACCCCGCGCGAAGAAATTATCCCGACGCCCGACCTGTGCCACACCCAGCACACTTTGCCAAATCTGTGCCATCAAAGCTTCACTTTGATTATGAGGTGCCACATAACTGACTTCACTTTGTAGCTCAGCCTTCGGCAGCGCCTTACGGTCTATTTTGCCATTGCTGTTCAGCGGTAAATCGCTCAGCGCCATGATCACCGCAGGCACCATGTAATCCGGCAGACTGGCCGTCAGCATAGCTTTGAGTGCGGCTTCATCGGGCTGTTCGCCCTGATGGCCACTGACATACGCCACCAGGCGCTTACCGCTGGGCGTGTCATCTGCCACCACTACGGCCTGGCGTACTTCCGAGCACTTGCGCAACAGGGTTTCAATTTCACCCAGCTCAATCCTGAAACCACGAATTTTCACCTGATGGTCAGTACGACCCAGGTATTCCATCAGCCCCTGCTCGTTCCAGCGCACTAAATCGCCGGTACGATATAGGCGGCTGCCATCGTTGGCAAACGGGTTGGCCACAAAGCGCTCGGCGGTTAGGTCAGGACGATTCAGGTAGCCCCTTGCCAGACCGATCTCTTCGGCCAGATATAACTCACCCACCTGTCCTGGCAACACCAGATTAAGATGACTGTCGAGCAGCCAGGCCTGACGCTGGCCAACCAGCTCACCGATGGGTGCATAGACTGCATCAAACTCACTGCCCGGCAAAGCTTTCCAGGTCAGTGGCGTGACCACCGTTTCTGTCGGGCCATAACCATTGATGAAGAAGTCGGGTTGCAGCACACGCTGAGCCAGCTCAAAAGTGGCCTGCGGCATGGCATCGCCACCAAAACAATATACCCGGACCGGCGGCGGGTTGCCCACCTGCTCAACATGGGCCGCCAGTTCACGCAAAAACACCGGCGGGAATACGGCAATAGACACCTGCTGCTGATGCAGATTCTGATAGGTTTCGTGTAAGTCCCACTGGCGCTCAGGGCGGATCACCACAGCCGCACCATGAGTCAATACGGTCAACCAGCGCTCATGTGCACCATCAAAACAGAACGACATAAAGATCAGCTCGCGATCACTTGGACGCATTTCATAACGTCGACCAATGCCACGACAATGTGCCGCGATAGATGCCCGGCTGACCAGCACCCCTTTAGGATTGCCCGTCGACCCCGAGGTGTATATCAGATACGCCCCCTGCGCCGGATATACCACTGGCTGCTGCCATTGTTCACTCAGTTTAATGTCAGCAAACGGATGCAAAGTGGCTGCACCGGCAATGTCGTCGAGGCTGTTATCACTGACCAGAATATGGCTCATCTGGCTGTCCTTGATCATATAGGCCAGTCGTTCCTGCGGATAACTGAGATCCATCGGCACATACACCGCCCCGGCTTTGAGAATGGCCAAAAAGGCCAGTGGTAAATCTATGCCTCGTGCCAGTGCCACACCGACGCGCTGCTCAGGCTTGACGCCCTGTTCGCGCAGATAATGTGCCAACTGACTGGATTTGTCGGCCAGCGCTTTGTAGCTGTAGCTGCGACCATCACAGATCACCGCATCAGCATCTGGCGTTAGCTCTGCCAGACGGTTGATCATTGACACCACATCCTGATATTGCGTTGCCCCAGGCTGAGACACCTCACCGCCCGGTAAATAAATGGGCTCAACAGCCCCCGGATGCAGCGGCGTGATGGGCTCACCAAAGCCCTGCACCTGCAACGCCTGCTGCTGTGTCTCACTGACCAGTGAAAACTCAGACAAACGCGCCTGTGGTGTCTGTAACATAGCCAGGATCAGTGTTTTGTACTGTTCCGCGAGCGCTTTTACCTCGGCTTCGGCCAGCTCGCTACCCTGATAGCTGAAGTGCAGTCGTAGAGTGTCTTCCTGGATAAAGCTGATGGTCAGCGGGAAATTGGTTTCTTCACGGTCTTCTAATACCTCAAAACGCGTCTGGCGTGCTTCCTGTTGCAACATCGCTTCGTCAATTGGGTAGTTTTCAAAAACCAGCAGGGTATCGAACAGACCTTCACGGCTGAGTTCAAGGGACTGTGCTGCCAGCTTTTGAATTTCATACAAGGGTGTGAACTCATGCTCACGCACTGCCAGTGCATTAGTTTGCTGCACTTGCAACCACTCATTCAGCGACTGGGCAGGGTTCACCGACGAGACCATAGGCACCGTATTGATGAACATGCCCTGGATGGCGTCATGACCGGCCAAATCGTTCGGCCGGCCTGAAGTCGTAGCACCGAAGCACACGGTGTCGCGGCCCAGGTAACGACTGAGCAGCAGCGCCCAGGCGCCCTGCACTAAGGTATTTTGCGTGATACGATGGTCCTGACAGAAAGCCACCAACTGCGTAAATTCAGCCTCTGACAGGCTCACATCAAAGCCACCGAACTGCCCATTTTTAGGCTTAGTCAAAGTACCACTGAGGTAGCTGGGCTCATGCAATCCTGCCAACTGTTGCTGCCAGAAAGTGCGATTTTGCGCCTCATCTAACTGTGATAAATAACCAATGTAATCGCCGTACTGACCCGCCACCGGCGGCAAGGTTTGCCCCTCGTAAGCCATCAGCACCTCGCCCAGCATGGCAGCGCGGCTCCAGCCGTCAGTCAGGATATGGTGCATGGTCCAGATCAGAGCGTGGCGACCATCTGGGAGCTCGATAATACGCATTCTGCTTAAACCAGGGTCACGTTGCAGGTCAAACCCGCGACGCGATTCCTGTCTGGCAAATGCTTTCAGCGCCGCCTCTGAGACCGTTTGATCACGCCAATCCACGATCTCCCAGTCCAACTGAGCTGATTTAGCAACATACTGCAAAGAGATGCCGTCGACATCGATAAACCCGGTACGTAACGCGTCATGGCGTTCAATGACCTGCTGCCAGGCGGCTTTAAAGCGCGCCACATCCAGGCCAGTGACCATAAAGCAGCTCTGGTTAATATAGGTTTCGCCCCCCTGATAGAGGCTCTGGAATAACATGCCCTGCTGCATCGGTGACAAAGGATATAACGTACTGACGTCATCAAGTGCCAGGGGCAAGCTATCTATTTGCGCCTGACTCAGACCACTGAGCGGCAGATCAGATGGCGTAAAGGTCGCCTGTGCCACTGCACACTGAGCCACCACCTCTTCCAGGGCACCTTGCAGATGCGCCGTGAAGATATCAATCTGCTGTGCAGGCAGTCGTTGTGGCGCATAGCGGATCAACACCTGTAACTGACCATCGGTGACTTGCGCTGTGATAGACAGCTCAGTGTCCATTTCATAATTCGGGTCCCAGGCCGTACCGGTGGACTCAGTAGCAGGCCGCCAGCCAGCTTCTTTGCTGGCCACGTTATCTAGCTGACCCAGATAGTTAAACTCTATCTCAGCAGGCGTCTGTGCCGCCAGTTCGCTGCGTTGCGAGGCACTACCGTAGTAACGGAAAGCCCCGTAACCAATCCCTTTGTTCGGGATGCTACGTAACTGTTCTTTGTTGTACTTAATGGTGTCAGACAGCTCAGGCTGGCGTGTCAACAACACCGGGAACAGGCTGGTGAACCAGCCCACAGTGCGACTCAGATCAACCTCATCATTCCATGGCTCACGGCCATGTCCTTCGAGGTTAATCTGATGCTCAGTTTGTGCCGTCCAGCGGTATAAGGCTTCGCTCAGAGCACTGAGCAACAGATCATTGACCTGAGTTCGATAAGTTTGTCCAGCCTGGGTCAGCAGTGCCGTAGTCGTTGCTGTATCGAGTGTCAGGGTAGATATATCCGCAGCCTGATACTGGCGACTGCCCGCCGGGTTCAGCTCAGGGAAACGGGTCTGCGGCGTCGCCATTTCCTGCCAGTAGGCATATTCAGCCGGATGTGACGAGGCATAGCTTTGGATCTGCTGTGCCCAGAACTGATAGCTGTGACTTTTTGCGCCCAATTGCGCTTGCTCCGACTGCCACAAGGTAGTCAAATCTTCCAGCAAAATGCGCCAGGAAACCCCATCGACCGCCAGGTGATGGATCACCATTAATAAGCGCGCAGTGCCGTCGTCAAGACTCACATGCACCACACGTAGCAGCGGGCCATTTTCCAGATCCAGACTGCGCTGCGCCCGCTCGGCAATGTCAGTCAGCTCACTGATTGAGGCACGCTGATACCAGATGCTTTGCGCCGCCATATCGGCACTGACATCACGATAACTTTGTTGCCACTGTCCTGCTGCATCACGGACAAAGCGCAGTCTCAGTGCGTCGTGCTGTGTCAGCAAAGCAATGACATGCTGTGTCAGCTGCTCGGCGGCCAGCGGTGTCGCCAATTCTAGCATCACCGCCTGATTCCAGTGCTGGTAGCGCGCCATGTTACGCTCAAAAAACGCTTGCTGAATAGGCAGCAGTGTCACCTGACCACTGACATTCTGCTGTGGTAAATCATCAGCATTGTGCTCAGTCATCAGCGGGGCTAGTTTGGCCACCGTCTGTAATTCAAACAGCTGTTTTGCCGTCACTGAAAAACCAGCCTGACGCAGCCGAGCAATAATCTGCAGGCTCAGGATAGAGTCGCCACCCAGCGCAAAGAAATTATCATCCCGGCCAACCTGAGCAACACCCAGCACACTTTGCCAGCTCTCGGCCAGTAATTGCTCGGCCTTGCCCTGTGGCGCAACATACTGCGCGGTGCTGTTCAGCTCAGGTTTCGGTAGTGCTTTACGATCGATTTTACCATTGCTGTTCAATGGCAAAGTATCCAGCACCATGATCACGGTCGGCACCATATAGTCTGGCAGTTGGGCTGCCAACTCAGCCTTGAGCGCGTCGACCGCCAGTTCGACGCCCGATACATACCCCACCAGACGCTGCGTCGCGCCATCGCGGTCGGCCACTATGACTGCTTCCCGGACGCCATCAGTGGCGTACAGGGCCGCCTCAATTTCGCCCAGTTCAATACGGAAACCACGAATTTTCACCTGATGGTCGGTCCGGCCGAGATAATCCAGCTGACCTTCGCTGTTCCAGCATACTAAGTCGCCACTGCGATACATGCGGCTGCCATCATTGATAAACGGGTCGGCCACAAAGCGCTCGGCGCTCAGATCGGCACGATTAACATAACCCCGTGCCAGTCCTGTACCGGCAATATAAAGCTCACCAGCCACACCCGGTGGGCACAGGTTCAGTGCCCGGTCGAGTACA